>JALUTW010000399.1 GCA_027021685.1 Chromatiales bacterium
CGGGAAAGAACACCATGGCGGGCTGGCGCAGGTACAGGACCCCGTTGAACACGGCCAGGCCAGCCACGACCAGGAGCGTGCCTTCGAGCATCCTCCGCATCGATACCCCGTGCATGCTTGCCACTCCGGCAGCATGCGCCATGGCCACCCCGTGAGGCAAGCCGGCCCGCGGCCCCCGCGCCGGTCCGGCGCCTTCAGCGCCTGCCGCCGGCGGGGGAAGGCGCGTGCGAAGGCCCGGCCAGGCGCAGCGCCTCCTGCACCAGATCCACCAGCCGGGAATCGATGAACCGGCCGTCCTCCAGCATTCGGCGCGCGCGGGGCGACAGGCGCCGGATGCCCCAGACGCAACGGCGCAGGGTCTCCTCCCGGCCTTCCCGCCGGTAATACAGGGGCAGGTTGACCTCGAAATAGGACAGGCTGTCGGCGTCCTTGAGGAGATCGGCCCTGGGATCGCCGCCCACCTCATGCGCGCGCACCAGGCGGCAGGCCTCGTCGCGCACGGCGGCGGGCACACCGCACCTCGCCAGCAGTCCGCCGAGGATGGCGGCGCCATGCTCGGCGTGGGCCGCCTTGAAGGCGTCGTAGTCGTCGAAGTCCTCCCGCCGCACCTTGTCCGGCGCGGCGCGGTCGATGTCGTGGCCCAGCGCCGCCAGGCGCAGGGCCGCGTCGGCGCCGGGCCGCAGGCGCAGCAGCCACTCCACGGTGTTGTCGGCGTGGGCCGGGTCCTCCGGCACCGCGGAACCGGCGATGAAGGCCCGGATCCGCGCCTCGGCACAGGCCAGCCATGCGGGCCGCGTCCGCCCTTCCCGTGCCGGCCGTCCGTGCGCCACGCTCATGACCGGTGCCGCACCGGGCCCGCGACGGCGGCCGGCCGGCCTTTCGCCGCCTGCCTTCCGCCACTGTCCCCGCGGCAGACGATGAGCCGGCGCACGGTTTCCAGGTTCATGATCCCGGCGATGAGCATCAGCACCGGCAGCACCTGGTCCAGCAGGGCGCCGAGAAAGATCAGGAATACCCGCACGTCCCGGCCCATGCGGAACCGCGCACCGCCGCGCTCGCGCATGAGGCCGTCGTACTTGTCGGCGGTGTAGCTCACCATGAAGGATCCGGTGACGGCGAGGAATCCCGCGGCCAGCGCCCACGCCCCGCCGCCCTGCTGCCAGGCATGGCCGGTGAGCCCCGCCAGCAGGAAGGCGTCGGCGTAGCGGTCCAGCACCGCGTCGAACCAGCCGCCGTAGTCGCTGCCCTGGAACCTGAGGCGGGCGATCTCGCCGTCGCAGCCGTCGATGACCGAGGCGGCCTGGGCCAGGATGCCGCCCAGGGCCAGGGTCCACCACCACGGCACCAGGAACAGGGCGGCGGCGGCCACCGACAGCAGAAAGGAAAACAGGGAGATCTGGTTGGGCGTGACGGGGGTGTCGGCCAGCCGCCGCGTGAGGCGGATGGAGAGGGGGCGATTGAGCCAGCGTGATACCGGGCCGTCGCCGGTCTTGCCCCGCAGCCGCCGCAGCAGCGCCTCCTCCGCGCGGTGCAGGGCCGCCTCATCGTCCACGTCGCACCAGAACCGCCCGCTCACGTCCACTGCCCGGGCCCGGCCCTGCGCCGCCAGCCACTGCACCGCGGCGGAAAGCGAGGTGTCGCCCTGCCCGCCCGCCGCGCGCAGGGCGTCGAACAGCGCCGGCGTGCAGTGGAAGATCCCGGTGTCGTAGCCGTCGAAGGGCTCCAGGCCCTTGCCGATGGCGGTGATGCGGTCGCCGTCACGGCGCACCCGGGTCACGTCGCCGGCATCCACCAGCGGGTTGCCGCGGTCGCCGTCCACGGCCAGGCACAGGCCGTCCTCCGGCAGCGGTGCCTGCAACAGGTCGCGCGCCAGCTCCGGCTCGAACAGGTGATCCGCCATCAACAAGAGGAAGGGCTCCTCGAGGAGCCCTTCCGCGGCGAGAATGGAACGGCCGTTCTCGGTCTGCGCCCAGTCGGGGTTGCGCACCGTGTCGATGGGCACACCCAGGCGCGCGGCGAGTCCGCCGAGGAAGGCCTCGACCTGCTCCGCCGCGTGCCCGGTGACCACCACGAAGCGGTCGGCGCCCGCCGCCATGGCGGTGCGCACCGCGCGCTCGACGAGCGGCACCCCGAGCAGGGGCAGCAGGGGCTTGCTCTCAGCCCGTGACCGCAGCCGGCTGCCTTGCCCTGCGGCCAGTATCAGGCACTTCATGCAGCTTCGCCTCGTTGCCGTGGATGAAGGCCTCCATCATGCGCCAGGCCTCGTCGTCCGTGTACTGGCGGGGCGGATGCTTGCAGAAGTAGCTGGACGGTGCGTGGATCACCCCGGCCAGGCCGCGTTCCAGGGCCAGCTTGGCGCAGCGGATGGAGTCGATGGCCACGCCGGCCGAGTTGGGCGAGTCCTCCACCGACAACCGCAGCTCCAGGTTCATGGGCACGTCGCCGAACAGCTTGCCCTCCATGCGGATGAAGCAGAGCTTGTTGTCGTTCTGCCAGGGCACGTAGTCGCTGGGACCCACGTGGATGTTCTCGTCGGCCAGGCGCTCGGCCGCCACCGACTGCACCGCCTCGGTCTTGGACTCCTTCTTGGAGGCGAGACGGGCCCGGTTGAGCATGTTGAGGAAATCGGTGTTGCCACCGGTGTTGAGCTGGTAGGTGCGTTCCAGCTTCACCCCGCGCTTGGCGAACAGATCGGTCAGGGCCCGGTGGGTGATGGTGGCACCGAGCTGGGCCTTGATGTCGTCGCCGATGACGGGAATGCCGGCCTCCTCGAAGCGCCGCGCCCATTCCGGGTCGGACGCGATGAACACCGGGATGTTGTTGACGAAGGCCACCCCCGCTTCCAGCGCGCACTCGGCATAGAACCGCGTGGCCTCCTCGGAGCCCACCGGCAGGTAGTTCATGAGAATCTCGGCACCCGATTCCCTGAGCACCCGCACCACGTCCTCCTTGCTGGGCTCGGGTGCATCGGCGGGGACGAAGGTGCGGTCCTCGGGATAGTCGCGCATGTGCTCGGAGAAACCGTCCAGGATGCGGCCCATGCGCACGGTGACCCCGGTGTCCGGAATGTCGGGACAGAACACGGTGGTGCAGTTGGGCCTGGCGAAGATGGCCCGGGCCACGTCCTGGCCCACCTTGCGCTTGTCGATGTCCCAGGCGGCGACGATCTCGATGTCGGAGGGGCCGTAGCCGCCGATGACGGGGTGCATCAGCCCGATGGCCTCGGCGGGGTCCTTGTCGCGGTAGTAGTGGATGCCCTGGATGAGGGAGCTGGCACAGTTGCCCATGCCCACGATAGCCGTCTTGATCTTGCTCATCTTCAATCGAAAACCTCGCTCGGTTGCCGGGGGAAATTCCCCACAAATTGAAGTGAAACAAAAACAAGGATGACTAATTTATTGATTTTACGGAGTCGTCTGTGACAGCCGCAAGCCCGGTGGCAACAGACGGTGAAACATCATGGTGTCCCGGCTCCGGATTTCAAGGCGGCCGGGGAACCGGTGAAACCCGGGAACGCTGCACCGTCCCGCCGCCACGGGCATAATGGCCGCGTTCCGGCTGGTCACGGAGGAAGGTATGGGGGCGTTCTATCACCGGCTCGAGATCGAGACCGGCACCGGTTTTTCCATCCACGACATCACCGGCGAGGTGCGCGCGCTGATCGGCGAATCCGGCATCGCGGAAGGCATGGTGGTGGTGAGCTCGCTGCACACCACCTGTGCGGTGTCGGTCAACGAGAACGAGGCCCGCCTGCTCGACGACATCCCCGACTGCTTCCTGCGCCTGGTACCGCCGGACGCGGCCTACCGCCACAACGACATCCACCTGCGCGACTGCCCGCCGGACGAGCCGGAGAACGCCCACGCCCATCTCATCGCCATGATGCTGGGCAACGCGCAGACCCTGCCCGTGCACGAGGGCCGCCCCGACCTGGGCCGCTGGCAGTCCATCCTGCTGGTGGAGCTGGACGGCCCCCGCCGGCGCCAGGTGGCGGTACAGGTCTGGGGCGAGCCGTAGCAGCGGGTGCCGTCGCCGCGATCCTCGAAGCGGCCCGGTGCCCGCGGTTCAGGTGCGAAACCAGTCCCCCGAAACCGCGGCGGCGGCCAGTTGCCCGCGAAACCAGCCGATGGCCTGCCCGCGGTTGTGGCTGGACCAGGCGTAGTGGAGGGTATGCCGCCCGCCGCCGGTGTCCTCCACGGATTTCTCCACCAGCCTGCCCTGCTCCAGGTCCTGCCGGACGAGGTGGCGCGGCAGGTAGCCGACGCCGAGTCCCTGGCACTGGGCCAGTCGCTTGACCTCCAGATCGGGCACGGTGAACACCCGCTGCCCCGGCAGCACGCCCACGGTGCGCGGCGGCAGGCCGCGCGAGGTGTCGGCAGCGACCACCACCCGGTGGCGCCGTATGTCGGCGCTGGAGAGCGGCTCCGGGGCCGAGGCCAGCGGATGGTCCGGGGCAACGGCGAACACGAACTCCACCTGCCCCAGCGGTTCCGCGGTGTAACCGCCGCCCGGCGGCCCTTCGCCCGGCGCCCCGATGACCAGGTCCGCCCGGCCGGAGACCAGTGCATCCCAGGTGCCGCCCAGGACCTCCACCGACAGCCGGAGCCGGGTCTCCGGGGCCACCTGGTAGAAGGCCGCGCACAGCTCCAGCACCCGCGGCCAGGGCACGAGATCCCCCACCGCGATGCGCAGCTCCGCCTCCCATCCGGTGGCGATGCGCCGCACGTGCCGGGTCACGCCTTCGGCCAGGTGCAGCAGCTCCCGGCCCTCGTGCAGCAGCGCTTCCCCGGCCGGGGTCAGCCGGGCCCGGTGCCCGCGGCGGTCGAACAGGGTCACGCCCAGGCTCTGCTCCAGCCTCTGGATGGCGTAGGTCACCGAGGACGGTGCCCGGTGCAGCTCCTCGGCGGCACCCGCGAAGCTGCCGCGGCGCGCGATGGCGTCCAGCACCAGGAGCGAGTCGAGACTGATCTCCGGTCTCATATTCGAATTTTTCGAATGATTTGCTCCAATATTTCCGCTGGAAACGGGAATATGGCAGGCATAGTATCCATTCAATCATTCGAAATTTCCAACCACTCGAACCAAAACACCAGGCGCAGACTCCGAAAATGACCGTTCCACCGCTGGCAAACAGCGCCCGGGGCTACGGGCTGGTGGCCATCCTCCTGCACTGGGTGATGGCGGTGTTCCTGCTGGTGCTGTTTGCACTGGGCCTGTACATGGTGGACCTGGACTACACCCATCCCTGGTACCGCACCGCACCCCACATCCACCGCAGCCTGGGCGTGCTCGCGTTTCTGTTGCTGGCGGTGCGCTGGGGCTGGCGCCTGGCAAACCCGCTGCCGGTCCCGGCCGGGCGGCCGTGGGAACGGCGGGCGGCCCTGTGGGTCCACCGCCTGTTCTACCTGCTGGTGGCCGCGGTGGCCGTCAGCGGCTGGCTCATCAGCACCGCGGACGGGCGCCCCGTCTCCGTGTTCGGGTGGTTCGAGGTGCCGGCGGTCTTTTATGGACACGAGAACCAGGAAGACACTGCCGGCTGGATCCACCGGTGGCTGGCCTGGGGGCTCATGGCCCTGGCCGGCCTCCACGCCGCCGCGGCCCTCAAGCACCATCTGGTGGACCGCGACGCCACCCTGCGCCGCATGCTGGTGCCGGCCGGCGGCACACACCCGCCTTCTTCCACGACGAGAGAGGACGAAATGCCATGATGAGAAAACTCATGCTGATGTTGCTGCTGGGCCTGGGCGCCCTGCCGGTACAGGCCGCCGAGCATTACGTCATCGACACCGAGGGCATGCATGCCTTCATCACCTTCCGCGTGCAGCACCTGGGCTTCAGTTGGCTCGAGGGACGCTTCAACCGCTTCCACGGCACCTTCGACTACGACGAGGCCAACCCCGCCAACAACCGGGTCGAGGTGGAGATCGACGTGGCCAGCCTCGACAGCAACCACGCCGAGCGCGACAAGCACCTGCGCAGCGCACGGTTCTTCGACGTGAAAAAATATCCCAGGGCCACCTTCGTCAGCACCGCGTGGGTGGACCATGGCGACGGCACCGCCACGCTGAAGGGCAGGTTCACCCTGCGCGGTGTCACCAGGGACATCGAGCTCGACGTCACCCGCATGGGTGCGGGCAAGGACCCCTGGGGCGGCTACCGGCGCGGCTTCGAGGCCACCACCACGCTGAAGCTGTCGGACTACAAGATGAAAGAGGGCCACATCCTGGGCAAGGTGGCCGAGAACATCCGCATCTGGATCTCGCTGGAAGGCATTCGCCAGTGATCAACCCCGGTCCACACCGGAACCCGCGACGAGAGGAGACAAACCATGAGCGAACCTGAAATCGCCGCCAAGGAACCCGATGTCCGGACCCTGGAGCCCGGCACCTACTACTGGTGCGCCTGCGGCCGCTCCAAGGACCAGCCCTTCTGCGACGGGTCCCACAAGGGCACCGGCATCGAGCCCGTGAGCTTCGAGATCACGGAGACCAGGCAGGTGGCGCTGTGCCAGTGCAAGCGCACGGCCACCCCGCCCTTCTGCGACGGCAGCCACAAGAGCCTGTGATGGCCCGGCGCGGGCGCGGGACGCCCGCCTCCCGTCACTGGCTGGTCTGTACGGTCAGTCTGACCAGGTTGAGGGTGTACGGACAGGCGGCACTCCCCGCAGCGGTGAACCAGACCGTGCTGCTGCCGCTGCCTTTGGGAACGAGTGCGCCGATGAAGGGGCCAGGGAAGGTCCCCACCCGTTGCCACGGTCCCCGCGGCTGAAGGGACAGGCACCGCTCCGGGGCGTCCTGTTCGCGGACACGGCCCTGTCCCCGGGGGCACCCGGCCTCGGATGCACAGGCCCATCAACGTTCCGGGGTATTTCCACCCGCGGCCGGGCCTTCAGCCCGCGCACGGGCCCGGCGCCCGGATCAGCCCCCAGCCGAACCGCGTATCGCGCCCGGGCGGGCCCAGGTCCCGGGCCCGGCGACGCAAGGCCTCGA
>JALUTW010000400.1 GCA_027021685.1 Chromatiales bacterium
TTCATGCGCGGGAAGTCATGCACGGCAAGACCTCCCTGATCCATCACCGCGGCGAGGGCGTGTTCCGGGATCTGCCCAATCCGTTCGAGGCAACCCGCTACCATTCCCTGGTCATCGAGCCCGCGAGTCTGCCGGAGTGCCTGGAGGTGACGGCCTGGACCGGGGACGAAAGCGGCGGGGTCGACGAGATCATGGGCATCCGCCATCGCGAGCATGCCGTGGAAGGGGTGCAGTTCCATCCGGAGTCCATCCTCACCGAGCATGGTCACCGGCTGCTGGAGAACTTCCTGGCGCAATGAGGCAGGGGGCGCCCGGATGCTGCATGCATGGTGGGCATCGGGGGGCGCATTGGATATGATCGAACGGTGACATGTACCTTCTTGGCGCTGTAATGAACGGGGCGGGGCAGGAGTCCGGACCATGAACATGCAAGAAGCCATCCGCGCGGTGACCGAGCACCGGGACCTCAGCGGCGAGGAGATGACCGCGGTCATGCGCACCATCATGACCGGCGAGGCCACGCCGGCCCAGATCGGCGGTTTTCTCGTCGGCCTGCGCATGAAGGGCGAGACGGTGGAGGAGATCGCCGCCGCCGCCCGGGTCATGCGCGAGCTGGCCACGCCGGTGGCGGTGGAGGGCCCCCACGTGGTGGACATCGTGGGGACCGGCGGCGACGCCAGCCACACCTTCAACGTCTCCACCGCCTGCACCTTCGTCGTGGCCGCCGCCGGCGGCCGGGTGGCCAAGCACGGCAACCGGTCCGTCTCCAGCCGCTCCGGGGCCGCCGACCTGCTGGAGGCCGCCGGGGTCAACCTGGATCTGTCGCCGGAGCAGGTGGCCCGCTGCATCGAGGAGGTGGGCGTGGGCTTCATGTTCGCTCCGCGCCACCACAGCGCCATGAAGCACGCCATCGGCCCGCGCCGGGAAATGGGCGTGCGCACCATCTTCAATGTGCTCGGCCCGCTCACCAACCCGGCCGGGGCGCCCAACCAGCTCCTGGGCGTGTACTCGGCGGCGCTGGTGGAACCCCTGGCCCGGGTGCTGCACCGCCTGGGCAGCCGCCACGTGCTGGTGGTCCACGGCGAGGACGGCGTGGACGAGATCAGCCTGGGCGCGCCCACCCGCGTGGCCGAGCTGCGGGACGGCGAGATCCGCACCTACACCATCACCCCCGAGGAGTTCGGGCTCGAGCGGACACCGCTGGAGGCCCTGCAGGTGGCCACCCCGGAGGAGTCCCTGGCCCGCATCCGCTCGGTGCTCGACGACGAGCCGGGCCCGGCCCGGGACATGGTCCAGCTCAATGCCGGGGCGGCCATCTACGCCGCCGACCTGGCCGATTCGCTGGAGGCCGGCATGCGCCGGGCCGACGAGGTCATCGCCAGCGGCGCCGCGCGCGAAAGGCTGGAGGCCCTGGTGCAGCTGAGCAACGAGCTGGCCGGCGGCTGAGCCGGCCAGGCGCCGGCACCCGTTGCACTCCCGCACCCTGTTCCGCTCGCGGCGGGCGAGGGGACCGGCGTGACAGCTCCGGTGGCGGACGGGGAGGCGGGCAGGACGTGCCCGCACGTATACTTCCCCCTCTCCCCCGCATCGCGGGGGAGAGGGTCGGGGTGAGGGGGGTGGGCACCGGGACCGATACCGGCTCCCGGCCTGTTCCTTCGCCCGGGAGACGGGCGGTGCGGCCGGGTGCCGGCGGCCCGTCCGGATCACACAGGTTGAGCAGCATGTCCGCGAGTGTCGAGACGCCCGACATCCTGAAAAGGATCATCGCCCGCAAGCGCGAGGAGGTGGCCGCGCGCAGCGCGCGCCTGCCGCTGGCGAAGCTGAAGGTGCTGGCGCCCAACCAGCCGCCGGTGCGCGGCTTCGCGCAGGCCATCGCGGCCCGCCTGGAGGCGGGCGAGCCCGCCGTCATCGCCGAACTCAAGAAGGCCTCGCCCAGCCGCGGGGTGCTGCGCGATCCCTTCTATCCCGCCGCCATCGCCCGGGCCTACCAGCGCGGCGGGGCGGCCTGCCTGTCGGTGCTCACCGACCAGGACTTCTTCCAGGGCCGCGACGCCTACCTGCAGGAGGCACGTGCCGCCTGCAGCCTGCCGGTGCTGCGCAAGGACTTCACCATCGATCCGTACCAGGTGTACGAGGCCCGTTACCTGGGCGCCGACTGCATCCTGCTCATCGCCGCGGCGCTGGACGACGCCCGCCTGCGCGAGCTGGCGGAGCTGGCCCGGGAGCTGGGTCTGGACGTGCTGCTGGAGGTGCACGACGCCGCCGAGCTGGAGCGGGTGCTGCAGGTGCCGGGGCGGCTGGTGGGCATCAACAACCGCGACCTGCGCACCTTCGAGACCCGGCTCGAGACCACGCTGGAGCTGCTGGACACCGTCCCCGGCGATCGCATCGTGGTCACCGAGAGTGCCATCCACACCCGCGACGACGTCGCCCTCATGCGCAGCCGTGGCGTGCATGCCTTCCTCGTGGGCGAGGCCTTCATGAAGGCCGCCGACCCGGGCGCGAAGCTGCGGGAGCTGTTCTTCTGAAAAGGGACTGGCCGCTGGGTGCTGGGTTCTGGGGGTTACGGCCGTCTGCTGGGGCGGTATTCCTCGTGCCTTGCAACCCGGCCCTCGTCCCTGGCGCCGCTCCGCGGCGCCTATCTGGTGCCGTACACGACGATGGTCTTGCCCTTGACGGAGATGAGGCCGGATTCCTCCATGTTCTTGAGCACCCGGCCCACCATCTCGCGGGAGCAGCCGACGATGCGGCCGATCTCCTGGCGGGTGATGCGGATCTGCATGCCGTCGGGATGGGTCATGGCGTCGGGCTGCTTGCACAGGTCCAGCAGGGTGCGGGCCACGCGGCCGGTGACGTCCATGAACGCCAGGTCGCTCACCTTGCGGCTGGTCTGGCGCAGGCGGTGGGCCATCTGCTGCGCCATGGCGAACATGATTTCCGGGTGCTGCTGGTAGAGCTGGCGGAACTTGGCGTAGCTGATCTCGGCCACCTCGCAGGCGGTGCGGGCGCGGACCCAGGCGCTGCGGTTGGGCTCCTCCTCGAACAGGCCCATCTCGCCGAAGAAGTCGCCCTTGTTGAGGTACGCCAGCACGATCTCATGGCCTTCCTCGTCCTCGATGAGGACCGAGACGGACCCCTCCAGGATGAAGAACAGGGAATCGGGCGTGTCGCCGGCGTAGATGATGACGCTCTTGGCCGGGTAGTGGCGCCGGTGGCAGTGCTCCAGCAGGCCCTGCACGCCTAGGATCTCGGTGGGCTGGGGGTTGACCTTGGCCATGGTGCTGTGTGAGTCCATACTTACGTGGTTTCCTTCCGTATGGTATACCAATGCCCGTATGCACTGGCAAGGATATTCCTTAATATTCGGCAATTCTGAGAAGGCGGTCACCGGAGCGCAAAAAGCATGCAGGCACGGGTGAAATGGGTGGATGGGGCCCGGTTCCTGGGCGAGTCGGGCAGCGGCCACTGCGTGGTCATGGACGGGCCGCCCGAGGCCGGCGGCCGCAACCTGGGGGTGCGGCCCATGGAGATGCTCCTCCTGGGCATGGGCGGCTGCACCGCCTTCGACGTGGTGCACATCCTGCGCAAGGCGCGCCAGCCGGTGACGGGCTGCGAGGTGGCGCTCTCGGCCGAGCGGGCCGAGTCCGAGCCCAGGGTCTTCACCCGCATCCACGTCCACTTCGTGGTGAGCGGCCGCGGGCTGGACCCGGACCGGGTGCGCCGGGCGGTGCAGCTCTCGGCCGAGAAGTACTGCTCGGCCTCCATCATGCTGGGCAAGACCGCCGAGATCACCCACGACTTCGAGATTCGCGAGGCGGACGTGGCGCCGGCGTGAGCAGCGCGGACGCCATCAGCCGTTTCAACACCGTCCTGGCGGCCTACTTCCGCGCCTGGTACCGGTACCACCCGGAGACCGCGGTGGACCTGGGCGTGACCGATCACGCGGGCGCCCTGCGGCCCTACGGGGACGACGACGTGGGGGCGCTGGTGGCCCTCGACGAAAAGCTGCTGGACTCGCTGGAGGAGATCGACGAGGGCGCCCTGGATCCCGAGCGCCGGCTGGACCTGAAGCTGGTCCGCGGTCACGCCGTCATCGAGCTGCACGAGCTGGTAGAGCGCGACTGGCGCCGGCGCGACCCCGTCGCCTTCCTCCCGGTGCACGCCGTCTACCAGCTCACCGTGCGCCGGGTGCCCGATGCCGGCGCGGCCCTGGCCGCGCGCCTGGCCGCCATTCCCCATTACCTGCGCGGGGCGCGGGCCCACCTGCTGGTGGAGCCGGAGGCGGTGCCGCCCCTGTGGGTGGCCTCGGCGGTGGCCGAGGCGGAAGCGGGCGCGGGCTACCTGCGGGGGCTGCGCGGGCACCCGCTGGTGGCGGCGCGGCGGCTGGAGGCGGCGCTGGAGCAGGCGGCCCATGCCCTGGAGGACCATGCCCGCTTCCTGGAACGCGAGCTGGCGCCGCGGGCGGCGGGGGACTTCGCCGCCGGCCGCGCCCTGTTCGGCCTGCTCCTGGCCCAGCGCCACTTCCTCGACGTGACCCCGGAGGCGCTGCGGGCCTTCGGCGAGCGCCTGGCGGACGAGACCCGCGCCGCCCTGCGCCGGGTCACCCGCGAGCTGCGCGGCGACGAGGACGTGGCCGCGCTCACCCGCGCCATCCAGGCGGACCACCCGCCGGCCGGGCGGCTGCTGGAGAGCTACCGCGAGGCCATGGAGGCGGCGCGGGCCTTCGTGGAGCGGGAGGGGCTGGTGAGCCTGCCGCCGGTGCAGGCGCTGGAGGTGGTGGAGACACCGGCGTTCCTGCGCCACCAGATCCCCTTCGCCGCCTACCTCGACCCCCAGCCCAACGACGCCCGCCAGCTGGGCCGCTACTACGTCACCCCGCCGGCCGACGACGCCGCCCTGGGCGAGCACAACCGCACCGGTATCCGCCACACCAGCGTGCACGAGGCCTGGCCCGGGCATCACCTGCAGTTCGTGACCGCCAACCTCAACCCTCCGGCCCGCACCCCGCCGCGCCTGCTCCACACCTCGGCCACCCTGTACGAGGGCTGGGCCCTGTACTGCGAGCAGCTCATGGCCGAGCAGGGCTTCCTGGATGCACCGGAGTCCCGCTTCCTGTTGCTCAAGGACCGCCTGTGGCGGGCCCTGCGGGTGGTCATCGACGTGGACCTGCACACCGGCGGCCTGGCAGTGGAGGACGCCGCCGGGCGCATGTGCAGCGAGCTGGGCTTCACCCGCGGCCAGGCCCTGGCCGACCTGGACTGGTACAGCCGCGCCCCCACCGTGCCCATGGGCTACGCCGTGGGCTGGGCCCTCATCAATGCCGCCCGCGACCGGCTCCGGACCGCACCCGACTTCACCCTGCGCGGATTCCACGACCGGCTGCTGTCGGCCGGCTCCATCGCCCTGCCGCTGGTGCTGGAGAGCCGCTTCGGTCCGGACCTGTGGCGGGCGGCGGCGGCCGAGGTCTTTCCCCCCGCCTGAGCATCCCCGGCGCCCGCGGGTAGTGCATCGGCCCGGCGAATCGCGGATAATTTGCGGTTCCCCGCCGGGCGGGGGCCGCGGACGAGGGAGGGGTGGACATGAGGCCCAAGGGCAACAGGATGAAGCTGCACGGGTTCAACAACCTGACCAAGACCCTGAGCTTCAACATCTACGACATCTGCTACGCGCAGACCGAGGCCCAGCGGCGGGAATACATTGAGTACATCGACGAGGAATACAACGCCGAGCGCCTCACCCGCATCCTCACCGACGTGGCCGACATCATCGGCGCCACCATCCTCAACGTGGCCCACCAGGACTACGACCCACAGGGCGCCAGCGTCACCATGCTCATCTCCGAGGAACCGCTGCTCATGCGCCACCAGCAGGCGCTGGCGGTCAACGAGGAGGCCCCGGGGCCGCTGCCCGAGGCGGTGGTGGCGCACCTGGACAAGAGCCACATCACGGTGCACACCTATCCCGAGAGCCATCCCCACGGGGGCATCAGCACCTTCCGGGCCGACATCGACGTCTCCACCTGCGGGCGCATCTCGCCGCTGAAGGCGCTGAACTATCTCATCCACAGCTTCGATTCGGACATCGTGATCATGGACTACCGGGTGCGCGGCTTCACCCGCGACGTGGACGGCCACAAGCACTACATCGATCACGACATCAACTCGATCCAGAACTACATCTCCGACGACACCAAGGAGCGGTACGAGATGATCGACGTCAACGTCTACCAGGAGAACATCTTCCACACCAAGATGATTCTCAAGGACTTCAAGCTGGACAACTACCTGTTCGGGATCGACGAGGCCGACCTCACGCCGGAGGAAAACCGGGAGATCCGCGAGCGCCTGCGCCGCGAGATGCTGGAGATCTTCTACGGGCGGAACATGCCGTAGCGCGGCGCAGCGTCATCGCTGCACCGCGCAGGTGCTGGCGGCTGGGGACTGGCGGCTGGGAAGCCAGGAGTGGTTCTTGGCCGCGAAGGATCTCGTTTCCATTACATCGTTCCCTCTTCCGGAGGGAGAGGGAACGGTCGTTTCACTTCCGGCGGGGGCGCTGCAATGAGATGTTGTCTTTGCGTCTCTGCTCTGAAAAGGCGGTTCACGCCCAAGGGCGCTCCTGCACGACCCATCTGACATCTGTCATCTGATGTCTGACCCCTGATCGAGCGGCCCCGTTCGGAGGACAGAGGACGGAAGACAGGGGTCAGAACGCCGGAATTTCGGAATATCTGTAGGAGCGCCCCCCTGGGCGCGAAGAAGGCCCCGCCGGAGGTGATATTCGCGGCGAGGCGTCGCTCCTACGGGATATTCTCGTGCAGGAATGGCCCTTGGCTGCGAAGGATTTGCCGCCACGCCTCGCTTGCGCCGGGGCGGTGCTGCTTCCACATTTTCTTCAGGTCGCCGGCGCCGCGCAGCGGCACGCATTCCCGGCACCCGGCGGCCAGCCTCCAG
>JALUTW010000401.1 GCA_027021685.1 Chromatiales bacterium
CGAACGGGCGACCCCGGGAAATTTCCGGCCGAATATTGTGTGTACTGGCGCGACGCGCGTCCATTGCTATGGTTGTAAGGTGGTGCGTGGACGAGCCCCAGCCATCCAGGTGTCACCCGGAACCGCCGACCGCCTGACGGACGCCGGCAGCGGACGGTCGCCACCGGCGTCCGCGGCCACGGATGGCCGGTCATCGCAGCGGGGATGGTGGCGCATCTACCTGTTTATCGGCGCGGCGTCGGTGGCGCTGGCCTGCGCGGTGCTGTTCCTGCAGTGGCGCAACGTGGAACGGGGCGGGATCACGGAGCTCAAGTACGCCAGCCGGCTGGTGGCCACTTCGCTGGAAGTGGTCATGCGCAAGTACGAGTCGTTGCTGCAGCTCACCGGCCAACGCCTGCTGGAAGTGGGCGGACTGCGTGGCGACCAACGGGCGCAGGCAGTGCTGGACCGGCTCCTGGCACGCAACCCCGAGCTGGCCGGGTTTGGGCTGGCGGACCCGGAGGGCAACTTGGTCCTCACCAGCAGCAACATCGATCGCAGCCGACTGCCCAATCTGCGCCGCACGCCGGAAACGGGGGCGAGCTTCAGCCAGGCTCTGGCCGCGGAGCGCATGGTGGTGGGCCGGACCTATTTCATGCCCGCCCTCGGCGAATGGGTCATCCCCATGCGTTACCCGTTGCGCAACGACGCCGGCGAGGTGGTGGCGGTGATGACCACGGGGCTCACCCTGGGCAGCAGCCACGGCCTGTGGTCCCAGCACACGCTGCCGCCGCACATCCGGTTCACCGTGGTGCGCGACGATTTCTACCGCCAGTACGGATCCCATGTGGCCCCCGACGATCGCCATCTATTCTATGGTCGCCCCTTGTCCCCGGAGCGTGTGGCGTTCTACGAGCGCGAGGCCGAGGCCCGTACCGGGATGACCGCGGACCAGCTGCGCCGCCTGGGCCGCGGCGTGGCACTGTACGCCCCCGACTACCGGAACCGCTGGAACCTGGCCTACCTCGTTTACGAGCCACGCTACCATTACTACATCGCCACCGGCATCCCGGTGGTGAAGCTGGCCGGACGCATGGCGGTGCCAGCCGCCTGGACCCTGTTCCTGCTGCTGGCGCTCAATGCCGTGCTCTACTTCATCTTCCGGGCCCACGGGCGCCTGGAGCAGGAGGCTGCCCGCCGCCTGGAACACCTGGCCAGCCACGACCAGCTCACCGGCCTGCCCAACCGGCGGTACCTGCAGGAGGCCTTTCCCGCCTGGCGGTCGGCATGCCCTCAGGGGTTCTCCATCCTGTTCATCGATTTGGACAACTTCAAGAGCATCAATGATCTGCATGGACACTCGGTGGGCGACGTGATCCTGGGGGAGGTGGCCACGCGCCTGGGCCGGTGTTTCGGTGAAGACCTGGTGGCTCGCCAGGGCGGGGACGAATTCATCGTCCTGGCGGGTCGTCGCTTCGATGCCGCGCTGGACAGGCAGTGCCGGGACTTCCTGGTCTGCCTGCGTGCACCCATCCTCTGCGGCGAGTTCAGTTTCTCGATCCGCGCCAGCATTGGGGTGGCGCAATCCCCGGCCAACGGTGCCGATCTCGAGGAGCTGCTGCGCAAGGCCGACATGGCCATGTACGAGGCGAAGCGGCTGCGCGCCGGCGTGCACGTCTACACCGACCAACTGGAGCGGCGCAACGAACGCATCGGCCACATCGAGCGGGCACTGGAGCCGGCGCTGGAACGGGGCGAGTTCCAGGTCGTCTACCAGCCGCAGGTGGAGGCGGACAGCGGCCGCATCATCGGGGTCGAGGCATTGCTGCGCTGGGACAACTCCGGGCTGGGACCGGTGCCTCCGGACGAGTTCGTGCCGGTGGCCGAAGCCATGGGCATGATGCGCGATCTGGGCCGCTTCGTGGCCGGCAAGGCCGTGGCCGAGGTGGCGGCTCTGGCCGCAACCGGCCCGGGACCGCTGCGCCTCGCCATCAACGTCTCGGTGAGCCAGATTCTCGACCCGGGTTTCATCGGAGACCTGGCCGCGTTCCAGGCGGAGGGCGGCGACCTCCGGCTGACGGTGGAGATCACCGAAAGCCTGTTCATCGAGGACGTGGAACACGCGCGCACCGTGCTGGAGGGGCTGCGGGCACAGGGCATCGGGGTGTCGCTGGACGATTTCGGCACCGGCTACTCGTCATTGAGCCTGCTCAGCAAGCTGCCCATCGACGAAATCAAGATCGACAAGGGATTCGTACGCGACATCCTTTCCGATGAACAGGACCACCAGCTCGTGCGCAGCATCATCGGCCTGGGGCGGAGCCTCGGGATCCCGGTGCTTGCAGAGGGCGTGGAGAACGCGGAGCAGGCGCGGCGACTGGCCGTGGCGGGCTGCCATCGCTTCCAGGGTTATTTTTTCGCCCGCCCCATGACGGTGGCAACGTTGGCGGAATTCATCCGCCAGTGGCAGGAGCGGCGGCCCGCGACGATGGCGATACGGTCAGGATCCTGATCCGGTCAGGGCGGACCGTACAGTGCGGGCGGGGCGGTATCCGGCCGGCCCAGGGTGAAAGAGAACACGGTGCCGGTGGCCGGGTCGCTGCGGGCCCAGACGCGGCCGCCGTGGCGGTGGATGATGCGCTGCACCGTGGCCAGCCCGATCCCGGTCCCTTCGAACTCGTCGGCCGGGTGCAGGCGCTGGAACGGCCGGAACAGCCGGTTCACGTAGCGCATGTCGAAGCCGGCGCCATTGTCGTGCACGCTGAATGTCCGCTCCCCGCCCTCCGTCGTTTCCAGGAGCCGGATGACCGCCGGCCGGGCGTCACGGGTGTACTTCCAGGCGTTGCCCAGCAGGTTCTGCAGCACCGTGTGCAGCATGCGCCGGTCCGCCAGCACCGGCCCCGTCACCCGGCAGGTGAATTCCACCTCCCGTTCCGGCTCGGCCCCGCGCAGGGTGGCCATCACTTCCCCGGCCAGGGCGCACAGGTCCACCGGTTCCGGCTGCAGCTCCCCGCGGCCGGCCCGCGACAGCGACAGCAGGTCGTCGATGAGCTCGGCCATGCGCCGGGCATTGGCACGCACGCGCCTGAGGTGGTCGAGCCCCGCGGTGCCCAGGGCCCCGGCGCAGTCCTCCTCCAGGGCGCGGCTGAAGCCCTCGATGGCGCGCAGCGGTGCGCGCAGGTCGTGGGACACGGAGTAATTGAGCGCCTCCAGCTCGCGGTTGACGTTGACCAGTTCGCGGGTGCGCGCCGCCACCAGCTCCTCCAGGTGTTCCCGGTAGTGGGCCACCTCGGCCGCGGCCTGCAGTCGTTCCAGTTCGGCCCCGGCACGGGCGGCGAACACCTCCAGGATGTCGCGCCCGTGCTCCACCCCCGCCATGGGCCGGCGGCTGGCCACCGCCAGCACGCCGGCCACGCCGCCGCCCGGACCGCGCACCGGGGTGCCCAGGTAGTGCCCCGTGTCCAGGCGCGCGAGCAGCGGATCGGTGGCCAGCACCGCGGCGGCGTCGTGCAGGTGGACGAACGCCTCCGCCTCCACCACCCGGGCGGCCGCGGAGCCGGCCAGCGGCACGGAAGTGTTGTCGCGGATGCGGCCGTCGTACCACAGGGCCACGGTGGTCAGCCGCCCGCGCTCTTCGTCCAGCGCCGCGAGCATGGCGCAGTCGGCGTCCAGGGCCCGGGCCAGGTGTTCCACCAGGCCCTGGAAGAAGTGGCGGCCGGTGGCGGTGGACACGCCGGCGGCCACGTGGCGCAGGGCCGCCTCGACGCGCTTGCGCGCGGTGATGTCGCGCACCAGGGCCTCGATGTGGGGCTCGCCGTCCAGCTCGATGCGGTTGAGGCTCACCTCGGCGTCGAACGGGGTCCCGTCGCAGCGCAGGTGCTGCCACTCGAAGTGGGGGCGTTCCCCGGCGTAGGCCGCCTGGATGTGCCGGCGGGCCTTGGCCTCGCTGGATTCGCCGTCGGGCTGGGTGGGGGGCGAGAACTCCATGGGCGTGTGGCCCAGGATCCGGTCGCGCGTGCAGCCGAACATCTCCAGCGTGGCCGGGTTGCAGTCCACGAACACCTCGCCGCGGACGAGGAAGATGGCGTCGCTGGCCTGCTCGAACAGGATCCGGAACTTGGTTTCACTGCTCTCCCGCGCCCGTTCGGCCTCCACCAGCTCGGTGACGTCCTGGAGCGTGCCGTAGCTGCGCACCGGGCGGCCCGCCTCGTCGTGCTGGACGCCGCCGTGCGCCACCACGTGCTTGATGCGGTTGCCCGGCAGCAGCAGGCGGTGCTGCACCTGGTAGGGCTGGCCGGTCTCGATGGCGCCCTCGTAGGCGGCGCGCACCCGCTCGCGGTCCTCGGGATGCACGAATTGCAGGCACCGGTCCAGCGACGGGACGTAAGTATCGGGATCCCCGATCTCGAAGATGCGGGGGATCTCCTCCGAGCAGCTGAACCGGCCGCTGTCCAGCTCCACGCTCCAGAACCCCAGCCGGGCCAGGCGCTGGGCCTCGGCCAGGCGCTCGCGGCTGGTGCGCAGGGCCTCCTCCATGCGCCGCTGCTCGGTGACGTCCTCCTGGATCAGGATGATCTCGCTGATGCGGCCGCCCGCGTCCCGCACGGGATAGGCGAAGGCCCGGACCCAGCGGTCGCGGATGTCGGGGGCGTTGTCCAGGTCGCGGTTGCGGGCCGGATTGTACGGGACGGGCGGGATGGCCACCGCCGCCCCGGCGAAGGCCTCGCGCAGGTACGGCATCACGCCCAGCTCTTCGAGCTGGGGGTCTTCCAGCACGTTGTAGCGGTCCAGATTCTCCGGCCGCAGGCCCCACAGGGCCTCCCAGGCGGCGTTGACCAGGCGCGTGCGGCCGTCGGGCGAAAAGATCTGCACCGCCAGCGGCGCCTGTTCCACCAGGGTGCGGAAGCGTTCCTCGGAGGCGCGCAGGGCATCCTCCGCGGCCCGCCTGCGGCTGACGTCGAACAGGAAGCCCTGGAGCCGGGGCGGCCGCGAGCTGTCGGCCCGCGCCCGCACGTCCATGTGCAGCCACACCGTGCGCCCGTCGGCGGCCAGCGCCCGGAACTCGAAGCTGGCCTCGTCCTCCACCGCCCCCACCCGCCGGCACCGGGCCAGCACCCGCTCGCGATCCTCCGGGTGGACCAGCTCCTCCAGGAACGCCGGCTCCAGCCACCGCTCGGGGGCGTGGCCCAGCAGCTTCTCCGCCTGCGGGCCGACGAAGGTGAAGCGGCAGCTGGCCGGGGCCATCTCGAAGGGCACGGCGAAGGTGGCCTGCACCAGCCGCTGCAGGTTTTCCCGGCTGCGGTTCAGGGCGCGGGCGGCGCGATGGACGTCCCGGGTCAGGGCCAGGCTCAGCACCACCATCAGGGCCATGAAGCCGAACTGGCCCAGGTAGACGGAACGCAGGACCCGCTCGGCCACCAGCCAGTCGTGGACCACCGTGGCCAGGAACAGGGCCGCGGCCCCGGCCAGGACGCGGGCCTGGCCGCCGTCGCCGCGGCGCCACTGCCGCCGGCAGGCATGAAACAGGTAGCCCAGCACCGCCAGCACGCCGCCGTAGACCAGCACCGCCCCCGGCCCCGCCTCGGCCGCCAGCAGGGGAATGCGTTCGCCCCAGGGGGTGGTGCGGAAGACGATGCCCTCCATGGGCGAGAAGGCGAACAGGATCCCGCCGGGCAGCAGGTGGTTGGCGATGAGAAGCAGGCCGAACCAGGCGGCGATGGCCACCCACAGCCGCCCGCCGGAGCCCGTATAGACGCGGATGAAGGCGGCAAACGTGCCCCAGAACATGAGCGCCACGCTCACCGCCGCGGTGGTGAGCGCCAGGTGGGCGGGCACGTCGGTGGCGCCGTAGACGGCGGCCAGCAGCGCGGCGAAGGCGGCGGCCAGCGCGCACAGGCCCGCGAACAGGAGCTGGCGCGGCTCGCCGTCGTGGTAGCGGGCGAGCAGGACGTGCTGCAGGGCGGCGTAGGTGAACAGGCCGGCCAGGGCGACCAGGAGCCAGCGGGTCACGCCGGCATTCCCCTTCGGGCCGGGGAAGCGGGAAGGGCCGACGCGCGGAAAACCCGGGGCGCCGCAGGCTGCATGGGTGCCAAACTCCCTGTCGCCGAGGATGTCGCCGAGCCCGTCCCTGGCCCCCGTGGCGGGGTGCGGAACCGCCTGGGACGAGCGGCGGGCCGCGGCCCTTACGGGAACCGCGAGGCAGGTGTGCCCTTAAGTCTTGCCCGGCGCGGGGCCAATGTCCAGCGCGGTACCGGGAATTCTCACCGGGCGGCGGCCGGCTCCGCGGCCAGGCGCCGGTTGCGTTCGGCCAGCGCGCGGATGAGGCCGTCGAGCCCCTCGCGGCGGATCTGGGTGTCGAAGCTGGTGCGGTAGGTGGTGATCATGGACACCCCGTCCACGCTCACGTCGTAGATGCGCCACCGCCCGCGCCGGAAGTGGACGTGGTAGTGCACGGGGATGGGTTCGCCGTCGGGCGGGACCACCTGCGAGCGCACCACCACCGGCCCGCTGCCGTCGGCCCGCACCGGCTGGAAGCGCAGCATCTCGGGGCGCACCTCGTTGCCCTTGAGGTAGTCGGCCAGGGCCGCCGAGTAGAAGCGCACCAGCAGGGTTTGGAACTCGCGGATGAAGGCCTTCTTTTGCTCGCGGCTGGCGCTGCGCCAGTGCGGGCCCAGGACCCAGCGCGAGGCGGTGACGAGATCCACGTGGGGTGTGATGTGGCGGTCCACCAGGGCCTGCACCCGGCGGGGCTCGGCCGCGAGGCGTTCGCGTTGGGCGGCCAGGGCGGTGATGAGCTCGCGCGCGGCCTGTTCCAGCACCGCCGAGGGCGAGGGCGGGGCGGCCGGTTCCGCGGCGGCCGGGAGGATCACCCCGGCGGCCAGGGCCAGGGCGGCACAGAGTCGGGTTCCCTTCATGACGGCTTCCTTCTGCTGCATCAACGGTACGTGCCCG
>JALUTW010000402.1 GCA_027021685.1 Chromatiales bacterium
AGATCGACCACCCTGCGCTCCGGACAGATCGGAACGACGGAAATGGCCTCCCCCCCGCCGTGGCGCTGCAGCAAGAACTTGAGCCCCTGGCTGGCGGGCCGCGCGCCTTCCCCGGTCCGCGGATAGATCGCGCCGGTAGTAAGCTTGATGGATGTGTCGCTCCAGGCCGTCACCGTCACGCGAATGGCGCGGCCTGCGCCTTCCCTTTGGAGCAGCGGCAGGGACCCCAAGGCGACCGTGAGCGTGCCGGGAGTGTTCCCGAACCCCACCCCTTTCAGCACGAGCGGATTTCGGTCGCTCCGGACCCTGAGGCACCCCTCCCCCACTCGCACCGGCGCCCCACGGTCGACCTTGATCGACTGGATCGCCACCAGGCCACCCGCGAACCCGCCGAGACCCCGCAATCCGTCGACCTTCTCGATCAGCTTCCGGGGCGGCAACGACTCCCCGACAGGGCCGTCGCTCTTCTGGAACGTCCCGCGAGGACGCCCAACCGCCCCGGGCTTTGCAGGACCACCCGGCTTGTCCCGGAAGGTCCGCGGCAGGAACCCCTTTCCTACGGCCGGAGCGTTCTTCCCGCCAGGCTCCCCCTTAGACGATACGCCCCCCGGCGTCCCGGCCCGACGCTCGGCATCCTTCAGCCCCCCCGCCCTTGGCGATGGCGGCAAGCGGTCGATCGGCAGGCGCTTCCCGACCGCATCCTTGCGCAGGAGCCGGCGGACGGGCGGCGCCTCTTGCTTGTAGCGCGGCCGGTCGGGAACCGCGGGGCCGGGGCGCAAGGGCCGGGAGACCTCTCCACCAGAGGGCTTGCCTCCAGAAGCCTTTGCCGCACCAGCACGCTGCCCATCACCCTGCCCCTTTTGGGTGTCCCGGGCGCCAGTCACATCCCGGCCCGCACCGGGCTTCGATCGCTCGCCTTTGAGCGTCTTCGGGAACGGCATCTTTTCACGTGGAAGCGTGATCTCTCCGGGCCGCCGTGCCGCCGTCGGGGCAGCGTCGGACGCCGCACCGCCTGCCGGCGAAAGGGCGACGAGTAGGCCAAGCAGCAGGACCGGGACAAGGGAGGAGCGCGGTGTGCGAGACGTCATGACCTTCGGGCTCCGTGCGGCAGGAATGAACACGGGCAGTTTGCCGTACCGGAGGGTCGTCGCGCATCCCGCCAAGGTTCAAAGGGGCGCGGGTGGCACGAGGGTCCTGTGGCCGATGCGCCGGCGCACCCCGGCTCGCGCGCAGGCGCGGAAGACTGGACGAAGACAGGGCAAAAGGCCGCCCCCCGGGCCTGATGGCCCGCTTGAAGGGCGGCCCGAAAGGTACGTCAGTTCAGGCGCTCGAAGGTGTAGGTGCTGCCCTCGCGGCGCACGCGCACGCGGTGGTGCGGCTCGACCTTCTCCTCGCCGTCGGCCAGATCCAGCCGCCAGCCGCCCACCACCACGCGGCCCTCGTGCG
>JALUTW010000403.1 GCA_027021685.1 Chromatiales bacterium
CCGCCCGGTTTCCCGGACTCAGAACGGGATGTCGTCGTCGAACTCCCCGGCGCCGGCAGGTGCGGGTTCCGCGGCCGGGGCCTGCTTCTGGCCGCCGCCACCGCCGAAGTTGCCGCCGCCGCCGCGGGAGTCCAGCATCTGCATCTCGTTGGCGATGATCTCGGTGGTGTAGCGGTCGTTGCCGTCCCGGTCCTGCCACTTGCGGGTCTGGAGGCGGCCCTCCACGTAGACCTTGGAGCCCTTCTTGAGGTATTCGCCGGCGATCTCCGCCAGGCGGCGGTAGAACACCACCCGGTGCCACTCGGTGCGCTCCTGCGGCTCGCCGGTGTTCTTGTCCTTCCATGACTCCGTGGTCGCAATGGTGACGTTGGCCACCGCACCCCCGTTGGGCATGTAGCGGACTTCCGGGTCCTGGCCCAGGTTGCCGATCAGGATGACCTTGTTCACTCCCCTCGCCATAGTCTCGTCTCCGTCGTCAGGTGCCAGCGGGCCTGGACGCCCGCGTGAAAAATGGGCTCAAGCGGCTCCGAGCCCACCTTACCACAGCCGCCGGAGACCGCGAAGGGTAACGAAAAATCCCCCCGTGCCTCAGGCAGATACGGGCTCAGGCGGACACCGTGACCCCGGCGGCCAGCTCTCGCACCAGGGCCTCCAGCCGGGCCGGCTCCAGCCGCGCCCGATCCACCTTGAGGTAGGCCACGCCCTCCTCCGGCACCACCACCGCCTCCGCCACCCCGGCCACCGCCTGCAGCCGCGCCGCCACCGCCGGCGCCTCGGCCGCCGGCAGCGGCGCCAGGCGCACCACCTGGCTGGAGAGGTAGGCCGGCCGCCGCATGGTGAGCACCAGCAGCAGCCACAGCCCCGTCACCACCGCGCCCCCGGCGAACACCCCGGCCGGGCCCCAGGCGGCCAGAAGGCGCCCTCCGGCGGCGCCGCCGGCAAACGCCCCCAGGAACTGGCAGGTGGAAAAAACCCCCATGGCGGTCCCCTTGGCCGCCGTGGGGGCGATCTTGGCCACCAGCGATGGCAGCAGCGCCTCCACCAGGTTGAAGGCGGCGAAAAAGGCCACCATGAGCCCGGCCAGCGCCCACAGGCCCGGCGCCTCCAGGCGGGCCAGCCCCAGCAGGGTCAGCCCCAGCACCACCACCGCCCCGGCCATGACTTCCTTCAGCCGCCGGTGCCGCTCCCCCAGGATGACGAAGGGCACCATGAGCACCACCGAGGCCGCGAACACGCCCAGGTAGAGCAGGGACTGGCCGGTTTCGCTCACCCCCAGGTCCTGGTGCAGGATCCGCGGCACCACGAGGAAGCTGGCGGTGAGCACCAGGTGCAGCGTGAACACGCCGAAGTTGAGGCGCCACAACTGGGCATCCCGCAGGACCCCGCCCAGCTGGGCCGGCACCGTCTCGGCGTCGCGGTGGATGGCCTGGCGCACCGGGGTGGGC
>JALUTW010000404.1 GCA_027021685.1 Chromatiales bacterium
GGGACAGTGCATGGTACTAGGTGCTGGGTGCTGGGGGCTGGGGGCTGGGGGCTGGGGCCGGGAGGACCGGGTGCCGGGCACGACCCCAGCCGCCAGCAGCCAGTCCCCAGCGGCCACTTATTTGTAAACGGGAAACCGCCTGCACAGGTCGATCACCTTTTCGCGCACGTTCTCGATCACGGACTCGTCGCCCAGGTTGTCGATGACATCGCAGATCCAGCCCGCCAGCTCGCGCGCCTCGGCCTCGCCCAGCCCGCGGGTGGTCATGGCCGGGGTGCCGATGCGGATGCCGCTGGTGACGAAGGGCGACTGGGGATCGTTGGGCACCGCGTTCTTGTTCACGGTGATGTGGGCCCGGCCCAGGGCGGCATCCACGTCCTTGCCGGTGAGCCCCTGGGCGATGAAGTCCACCAGGAACAGGTGGTTGTCGGTGCCGCCGGAGACCACCTTGTAGCCCCGCGACTGAATCACCTCCGCCATGGCCCGGGCGTTGGCCACCACCTGCTTCTGGTAGTCCCGGAACGACGGCTCCAGGGCCTCCTTGAAGGCCACTGCCTTGGCGGCGATGACGTGCATGAGCGGGCCGCCCTGGGTGCCCGGAAACACCATGGAGTTGAGCTTCTTCTCGATCTCCGGGTTGGCCCGGGCCAGGATGAGCCCGCCGCGGGGACCGCGCAGGGTCTTGTGCGTGGTGGAAGTGGTCACGTCGGCCACGGGAACGGGATTGGGATAGAGGCCGGCCGCCACCAGTCCCGCCACATGGGCCATGTCCACCACCAGGTAGGCCCCCACCTCGTCGGCAATGGCACGGAAACGCTCCCAGTCCATGATGCGCGAATAGGCGGAAAACCCGGCGATGATCATCTTCGGCCGGTGCTCGCGGGCCAGTGCCGCCACCTGGTCGTAGTCCACCTCGCCGGTGGCCTCGTCGAGGCCGTACTGCACGGCGTTGAAGATCCTGCCGGAGAAGTTCACCCGGGCCCCGTGGGTCAGGTGGCCGCCATGGGCCAGGCTCATGCCGAGGATGGTGTCCCCCGGCTGCAACAGGGCCAGATAGACGGCGGCGTTGGCCTGGGAACCGGAGTGGGGCTGAACGTTGGCGTAGTCGGCATCGAACAGCTCCCTGGCCCGGTCGATGGCGAGCTGCTCGGCGATGTCCACGTACTCGCAGCCGCCGTAGTAGCGCCTGCCCGGGTAGCCTTCGGCATACTTGTTGGTCAGGACCGAACCCTGGGCCTCCATGACGCGGGGACTGGTGTAGTTCTCCGAGGCGATGAGCTCGATGTGCTCCTCCTGCCGCCGCTGCTCGCCGGCGATGGCCTCCCACAGCGCCTCGTCGTAGCCCTCGATCTTCATGTTCCGGTCAAACATCCACCGCTCCCGTGAGAAATAATCCGTTCGTCTTCAACATGTTACGCAATCCCCGACGACCCGCGAGGGGTCGCGGCGAAGCGGTAAAGCTTACCCGATCCGGGCGGGGCTTGCACAAGCACCGCCGGCTGGGGTAGCGTCGCTCCCGGACCCGCGGCAAAAAAAAGCCCCGGTGGAAACCGGGGCCAATTACCAGTCGCAATGCGGGATGAAAACGTGGTGTACCACCACTCCCCAACCCGCCACGGGTCCCGGTGGGGAAACCCGCCGCGGGATCCACCGGCCGCCCCGGCGGGGCGGCCGGATGGATTCCTCAGGCCGCCCGGCGACGCCCGCCGGATGGCCGAATCCCCCTCCGCCTCAGTCCTCGCCTTCCTCGCCACCGGCGGCGGCGGTCAGCGCCTCCTCGATGGCGCTGGGCGCGCACATGATGGACGCAAAGCTGTTGCTGCCCATCATGGACAGGTCCGGGAAGCTGATGGCGATGCGGAACTCCGCCGGCAATGCCACCACCTTGCCGCCGTTGACCACCATCTCATAGGGCAGGTGGGGCGTGGACTTCACCGGCTTGAAGTCGATGCGGCTCATGATGTACTCGTCGCCGCTGCACTCGGGCACATCCTCGCCCTGACCGCTCAAGTGCACTCCGAACACCGCCTGCTCCTTGCCCGGAATGTCGATGCGGTAGACCTTGGATGCCCCGCCGGCCTTCTTCGCCAGGCCCGTCTCCACCGCCTCCACGGCGGCCGCGAAGCCGGGATGCTCGGCCAGCTCCAGGCGGTCGTCGAAGTAGGGCATCATGAACTTGTAGTGATACTTGCGCAGTTCCTCCGCCGTGAGGCCGTCCTCGGAGCCGAACTCACCCTGGCTGCCCAGGGCCTTCTCCAGGGCGGCACGCACGTCGGAGAGATCCCCCTGCATGCGGTAGGCATGTGCCATGTACACGGGATTGGTGTAGGCCACCTGGACCCCGTCCTTGGCCTGGGTGACGCCGATGCGGACCGCGGCGCCGAAACCACCGTACTCCGTGGCCGCCGCGTGCTTCCTGAGCGCGTCGCTGGTGGCGGCGATGATGGCGGTGCCGGAATAGGGTGTGTACTCGCCCACCACCTCGAAGCCGCCGCCGGCGAGCTTCTGCTTCACCGCCGCCACCGCCGAGGCCAGGTCGGCACCGGCGTCGGCGCCGCGGATGAAGGGCTTGTGGCGCTGTTCGGCAGCGGCCGGAACCGCCACCACCATCGCCAGCACGGCAAGGCCGGCCGCAAAACGCTTGAACCAGTTCATGTAAACCTCCGGAAGTCGAACTCAGGTTGCCGAAGGAAGGGGCGGGGCCTGTACGGCCCCGCCCGCCATCCTGCTGACTCAGAACTTCCAGGAGTAGCTCAGCTCGAGCTCGATCTGATCCATCTCCAGCGTGATCTTCTGGCTGGGATTGAGCGGGTTCTGGCCACTCACCTCCACGGTGGGCGCATACAGGGCGGAGAAGCTCAGCGCATTGTTCGGGCCCATCTCCTTGGTGAACCCGAAGGTGATGTGCTCCTCCATCACGCCCGGCGCCAGGATGTTGAACAGGACCTCGGACTCGGGGATGGGCTGGCTGCCGGTGGAGAAGCCCACGCGCCAGGTCCAGCCGGGCTGGCCCTGCCACTGGTAGCCCAGCTTGTAGACCGTCATGTCGTCCCAGCCGAAGCCCGGACCATTGGACCCGCCAAGGCACTGCTCCACGTCACCCGTGCCGTTGCCACAGTTGTTCAGGGCCGGGAACATGGGATTGCTCACCGACTTGACATCGGTGTAGTTGATGCGCTGGATGTCGAACGCGAGAACGCTGTTCGGGGTGACCTTGTAGGCCAGGCCGATGGTCCAGGTGGATGGAATGTCGAAGTCACCCCCCTCGGCGAACAGGCCCTTGTACTTGTCGAACTCGCTCATGGACATCTTGGTCTGGTACGAGGCCGCCAGGGTCAGGCCCGGGGAGACCTCGCCCTGGATGCCGAACTTGGCACCGAAACCGGTGGAGGTGTCCCTGCCCTTGTCCGAGACATTGGCGCCGTACTTGGAAGCACCGGCAAAGGTCCCCAGGCCCTTGGCCTCGAACTGCTGGTAGGCCGCGATGAGGCTGGCGCCCCAGGAAGCCGTGGGCGAGAACTTGCGCGAATAGGTGGCGGCGACAAAGAGCTGGGCCAGATCCACGCCCGCCGTGCCGGCGCCGAACGTGCCGGGGGTCGTCGTCAGGTTACCGGGGGCCGGGAAGGCCGAACCATCGTCGTGCTGGGCCTGGCCACCGTTGTACTCGGTGTTCATGCCCCCGTTGCCGTAGACGGTGACGCCGAAGCTGCTCTGGGCGTCGAGCATCTTGTTGTAGCCGAAGTGCGGGATGAGGAAATACTCGTTGTCGCTCTCGATGGACTGATTGCCGGTATTGCCTCCGATGGTAAACGGGCACCCGGTCCCCGGGCACGGCGTACCGTCCGCCGGAGCGGTAGCGGGTCCCGCCGTGTACTTGCGCCGCGGGCTGAACAGGGCCGCCCCCAGGTCGGCACCGCCGCCCACGAACACCATGCCTGCGGGATTGGTGGCCGCGGCGATGGTGCCCTGCGGCAGTGCAGCACCGGCGCCCGCCAGGCCCTTGTTCTGGGTCCCGTAACCGTGTGCGAAATAGCCGTTGGTGGCCAGTGCCGCCGCAGGTGCCGCCAGCGCCGCCGCCACGGCCAGACCGGTAAGCCGCTTGGTGTATTGCTTCATCTGTCTTACTCCTCGCCTGGGTTATTTCAAAGCGAAACAGAGGTGTTGTATTTTTGTTGCATGCTGTTGTTTTTATGCAACACGCGCATGATGCACGACGCAACAGATAGTGGCGGACCAATCCAGCCATTGTCAAGCAATTTGTGACTGATCTCATGAATCTGGAATCAGTCTCGCCCAATGATGCAGCCCGGACCCCGCCCGTCACCCCGGATACATTCCATCCCCGGCGGCGTACGGCAGTAACCTCGCCGGGCCCCGGCCCGGCATTGCGGTCCACGATTTCGATTCCCGGCAGGGATTGTGCTTTAATCCGCTGAAGTCACACCGCCCGGTGCGGCGGCCAACAACAAACAAACAGGGGAGAACAGCCATGCCGAACCTGAAACCGTTTGCGCAGTGCGGCCTCGCCGCGGTCACCGCCGCCATCCTGGCCGGCCCGGTCCAGGCCTCCGGCTTCCGGGTACCCGAGATTTCCGCCGCCGGCCTGGGCACCTCCAACGCCCTGGTGGCCAACACCACGGAGCCGGGCGCCCTGCCCTACAACCCGGCGGCCATGAGCTTCCACCAGGGCAACCAGCTCGTCGCCGGCGTGACCCTCATCCAGCCGGACATGAGCGTCACCATCGGCGGGACCAAGACCGACACCGTGGGCAAGGACACCTTCGTGGTGCCCAATGCCTACTTCATGGGCGACCTGAAAAACGGCTGGTCCTGGGGCCTGTCCATCAACGCGCCCTTCGGCCTGGAAACACGCTGGCCCGCAGGCACCTTCACCGTCCTGGGCAGCAATGCACCCGAGTTGAGCCGCATCGAGATGCTCAACTTCAATCCCAATGTGTCGAAGAAAATCGGCCGCAACACCAGCGTTGCCTTCGGTCTCGATTTCTACCAGGTCCGTGAAGTGGCGCTGAATACGCTGGGCACCGCCATCGGCGGCTCCGGCGAGGGCGTGGGCTTCAACCTCGCCGTCATGCACTCTGCCGGGCCCTGGACCTTCGGCGGCTCGTACCGCTCTTCCGTGACGGCGGACATCGACGGCAACGCGGGAGCATCCCCGGCGTCCACCTCGGTGGAATTCCCCGCCCTGATCCAGGTGGGCGCGGCCTACCGGTTCAACGACGACGTCCAGGTGGAGTTCGACATCGACTGGACCGGCTGGAGCAGCTTTGACAAGACCGAAATCGACATCGCGCTGGCATCCAATGTCACCAGCACCAACAACTGGGACGACAGCACGGCCTACCGGCTGGGGCTCACCTGGCGGGTCAGCGACCGGACCCAGCTCCGGTTCGGCTACTCGTACGATGAGACGCCCCAGCCCGACGAATGGTTCTCGGCCCGTGTCCCCGACAACGACCGCCAGCTCTTCAGCGTGGGCATCAGGCAGGACATGGGCGGCTGGGCCATCGAGGCGGGCTACATGTACGTGACGGTGGACGACAGGACGATCAACTCCACGAAATTGCCTGCGCCCGAGCCCAACGGTTCTCTGGCCTACAACGGCAAGTATGAATCCAGCGTCAACCTGCTGGCCATCGGCATCACCAAGCGCTTCTGACGGCACGGGTCTGCACCCCAGTGCAGAACGCCCCGGCCACGCCGGGGCGTTTTTTTCTCGCGGGTGGTCGGCAGGTTGCCGGCGGGCACAATTCAGAGAACAGAAGACAGAAGACGGAGGACGGAAGGGCGCGGGGTGCGGTGGCTTCGCCACCACACCCTGCAAGGGGGTCCGTCTTCCGGTCTCTGTCTTCTGTCTTCTGTCCTCCATCCTCCGTCTTCTGAACGGGCGGCGCTCCTGCGGGGGAGGTGTTTGGCGTAGGAGCGGCCCCCGGCCGCGAAGGTTTTGCCCCGGCCTGCCCCACCGCCGCGGGCGCGTCTCCTATGGATCGGGTTCGGCCGCCGAGCTGGGCACGTCCTCGCCGGCGAGCTGGCGGCGGATGACGGCCACGTCGCGGGCGGCGGGGGCGAAGGGATACGACAGGATGTCGCCCGGCGGCGAGTCGCCATAGGGCCGGTTGCAGGCGGAAACCTCGGGATCGTCCCGGCCCGGGCAGCCGGAGGTGCGAAACGGCTTGCCGGAGGCGATGAGGGCTTCGAGCCGCGCCGGCGGCAGGCCGAAGTCGGTCACCCGCCCGTGCTCGTCGAACGCCATGGCCTCGAACCGTCCCCCGGCGTAGTCGATGATGTAGCGCCCGAGCTGCACCCGCCGCCACTGGGCCCGGTCCACCGGTGTCCAGTCCTCCATGAGGGATCCGCGCTCGGGATAGAAGGCGAACATGTGATTGTGCCCGCCCAGGTCGCGCACCTGCTGGCACACGGCCAGGATGTCCCGCTCGGTCTCGCCCAGGCCGCAGATGAGATGCACGCCGAAGCGTTCCGGCCCGAACACCTCCGCCGCCCAGTGGACGGCCTGCCAGTACTTTTCCCAGGTGTGCGGGCTGGCCACGCTGCGGCCGCGGGTGCGCTCGAAGATCTCGGGCGTGGCCGCATCCAGGGCCACGGTGAAGATCTCCGCGCCCAGCGCCTTCATGCGCACCAGGTCGTCGCGGTCCAGGGTGGTGGGATTGGACAGGATGGACACCGGGACGCGGGGCAACCGCCGGGTCCACTGCTCCAACAGGACGAAGGTGTCGGCATCGGAGCGCGGATGGGTGATCATGGAGATGCACATGCGCTGGAAGCGGCCGCGGTCGGCGCCACGGGCCACGGCCTCCAGGACGTCCCCGTAGCGCACCGTGGG
>JALUTW010000405.1 GCA_027021685.1 Chromatiales bacterium
GGGTATTCCTGGAGGTGTGGGAGAAACGCTTGACCAGCACCTTTGGGCTTGTCTAGAAATTACTTCCCGTTTTACGGGGTCGGATGGTATAATTCCAGTCAGGACACGTGTCATGCCGTTCCAATACGAGGGTTTCCATTTCCGCATCACTGACTCGGATGCCGGTTTTGTACGCTGTGTCTATCAAGACGGCTTCCACTTGCAGGCCGGCAACGGTGGTCGTGGAGCGGATACACTCCAGCATGATGTCGAAAGAGGTGAGCGGGGTGCCGGCCCAGGTCTTGCTGATTTCGCTAAACAGCCGATGCTCCACCGGATTCCATTTGGAAGCACCGGTGGGGTAATGACAAACGGTCACGCTCAATCCGAACGCATCCGCCAGCTTGAGTTGCAGTTGCTGTTTCCAAAGACGGGAGCGATAGCCGTTGCTGCCCCCGCCATCGGCCAGGATCAGAAGCTCCAGCCCTTGGGGAAAGTGCTGTCGTCCAAAGTTCTCCCACCACCAGACAATGGCATCCACGGCAAACTCCGCGGTGTCCGCCGATTGACCGACGGCTACATAGCCCCGATTGTGCAGCACGTCATAGATCCCGTAGGGAACAGCCTTTCCCACGGCGTCGCCGGGAAAGTCATGGATGTAGACCTGGGGCGCCTCAGCACACCATACGCGGCCCTCATTCTGGAACCGCCCAATCAACTCCTTTTTCTTCGTATCCACGCTGATAATCGGCCAACCCGCTTTCCGAAACGCCGCTACCTGGGCCTGGATGTACTGAAATTGACGGTCACGGTCAGGATGATCCCGAGGTGTCAAGCACTTTACATTGCTCTTGGGGCGAATCCCCATCTTGTGCAACAAACCACGTACCGTTTCTCGACACAGCGCGTAGCCCTGCTCAGCCAGGGTGCCTTGCAAACTCCCCAAGCTGCGCCGGACCCAACAGGGTCCGCCTTCAGGATCACCGGCCACTTCATCTTCAACCAACGCCTTCAGCGCCGCTTCCACTCCGGGCTGTTTTTTTCAACCGGGGGGCGACCGGCTCCGGGAAGACGCACCCGGTCGGCAGGCCGGCCCTCTAACTCTTGGGCCAGTTCCTCCCGCCCCCGGCGGATGGTCTTCTCATCCAACCCTGTGATTTGGGCCACGCGCCGGATACCCCCACGGCCGTATCGCTGGGCTTCCAGGGCGGCGTACCAGCGTCGCTGCTGTTCATTCAAACGGCTCATGAGCAGGTTGATTTGGTGGTGAAGCTGTTTGTCCGGATGATCGGCTTCGCTTTGGCAGATAGGACACTCACATTGATGCACTTCTGGATTCGACATGGAACACCCTCCTCAAGCTGACACAGAACTCTTTGGAACAAACGATACCTTTGAAGGTCCATGACCGCAAATCGGGAAGTTATTTTTGGACAAACCCTAAGGCGTGGGAGTAG
>JALUTW010000406.1 GCA_027021685.1 Chromatiales bacterium
CTGCTGGTGGGCCAGGCCCCGGGCCCCAGGGAGGTGGAGCAGGGCCGGCCTTTCGCCTGGACCGCGGGCAAGACCCTGTTCGGCTGGTTCGCGGGCATCGGCCTGGCCGAGGCCGACTTCCGGCGCCTGGTCTACATGGCCGCGGTGTGCCGTTGCTTTCCCGGCAAGCACCCGCGGGGCGGCGACCGGGTGCCCTCGCCGGACGAGATCGCCCGCTGCGCGCCCTGGCTGGAGAAGGAACTGGCGCTGCTGGAGCCGGAGCTGATCCTGCCCGCGGGCAAGCTGGCCATCGCCCGCTTCATGCCGGTGGGCCGCCTGGATGAGGTGGTGGGCCGGCGCCACCGGCTGGAGGTGGGCGGGCGCCGGTGCGACGTGATTCCCCTGCCCCACCCGTCCGGCGCCTCCACCTGGCACCGGACCGAGCCCGGCCGCGGCCTGCTGCAGCAGGCCCTGGACCTGGTCGCCCGCCACCCGGCCTGGCGCAGGCTGGTGCGGCAGGCCCGGCACGGGACCTGAGACCGCGCCCCGGGGCCGTCAGACGATCACCGCCACGTCGATGTCGCCGTCCTTGCGCAGGACGTTGATGCCCACGTCCAGCGGGTGGCGGCGCAGGGCCAGGTCGATGGTGCCGCCGCCCACGCGGAGGTTGCGGATCTCCACCCGCTCCAGCCACGCCGGCAGCCGCGGGTAGCTGAAGGTGATCTGCGGCTTGCGCGGCGAGAACCGCAGCCCCAGGCAGGCCTGCAGCAGGTGGAACACCGCGCCCGCGGCCCAGGCCTGGGGCTCGCAGGCCACGGGGTAGCGGGTGGGCCCCTGGCCGGGCTGGCGGGTGAAGCCGCAGAACAGCTCCGGCAGGCGGTGCAGGTCCACCATGATGCTGGCGTCGAACAGCCCGGTGAGGATGCGCAGGGCCTGGTCGGCGTAGCCGTAGCGGGCCAGGCCAGCGGCGATGAGCGCGTTGTCGTGGGGCCAGACCGAGCCGTTGTGGTAGGACATGGGGTTGTAGCGGGGCGCGCCCTTGGCCACGGTGCGCACGCCCCAGCCGTTGAAGGCCGGCTCCGCGAGCAGGGTCTCCCCGGTGCGGCGCGCGTACTCCTCCGCAGCGATGCCGGTGAACAGGGCATGGCCGGCGTTGGAGGTCACCACCTTGCACGGGCGCTTGTCGCCGTCCAGGGCGAGGACGAAGGTGGACAGCTCCTCGCACCAGAAGGCCTCGTTGAAGCGGCGGCGCAGGTCGTCGGCCTGCGCGTGCAGGGACCGGGCCCGCTCCACCTCGCCGAACACCCCGGCCAGTTCCGCCGCCGCCCGGCGCGCGGCGTAGACGTAGCCCTGCACCTCGCACAGGGCGATGGGCCCCTCGGCCAGGCGGCCGTCGGCATGGAACACCGAGTCGTGGGAGTCCTTCCAGCCCTGGTTGGCCAGCCCCTGCTCGCAGCGGCGCTCGTATTCCACGAAGCCGTCGCCGTCACGGTCGCCGTAGCGGTCGATCCATTCCAGGGCCCGCTCGATGTTGGGCCAGATGGCCTCGAGGAAGGGCCGGTCGCCGGTGCGCTCGTAGTAGGCCCCGGCCAGCATCACGAACAGGGGCGTGGCGTCCACGGTGCCGTAGTAGCGCTGGAACGGCACCTCGCCCAGTGCGGCCATCTCGCCGTGGCGCAGCTCGTGCAGGATCTTGCCCGGCTCGGCGTCGCGCCGGGGATCCTCCTCGTCGGCCTGGTGGGCGGCGAGGAAGGCCAGCACCCCACGCGCCAGCTCCGGGTACAGCCACAGGTACTGCAGGGCGGTGATGATGCCGTCGCGGCCGAAGGGCGTGGAGTACCAGGGCACACCGGCATAGGGATAGGGCCCGTGCTCGGTCTCCGTGATGAGCATGTGCAGGTCGGCCGCCGAGCGGTTGACCCAGTCGTTGAACTGCTCGTTGGAGGTGTGCACCTCGGCGGCCTGCCGGCTGCGCGCCTCCACCACCTGCTGCAGTTCGCCGCGGGCCCCGGCGAAGGTTTCCAGCAGGGGCGCCTCGCCGGTCTCGAAGGCGATGGTGAAATCGATGCGCGTACCCTCCTGCGGCGGCAGCCGGAGCCGGAACACCGCCCGGCCCGCCTCGTGCACGTCGGGCCGGCGCCCGAAGCGGATGCGGGTGCGGCGGGTGACGCCGTCGAGCCCGCGGTAGCCCAGCTCCAGGAGCTGGCCCTGCCAGCGTGGCGGGAGCAGGTGCCCCCGCGCCGGCCGGGTGACGCCGCGCACCTCGAAGATGTCCGCGTAGTCGGCGTCGAAGGCCAGGGCCAGCTCCAGCTCCACCTCGTGCCGGCCGTAGTTGAACAGGCGCAGCTCCTCGTAGTGGGCCGCCTGCCACAGGAACTTGCTGCGGGCGATGTGAACGGTGCCGGTGGGCACGTGGCGCCGGCCCTGCTGCATGAGGTCGGGGTTGGTGAGGTTCACCTGCAGCAGGCTGTTGTCGGTGCGCACGGTGGAGTTGAGCAGCAGCGGGCGCTCGCCGTTGACGGTGAGCCCCAGCTCGGACAGGAAGCGGGCGCCCTCGTGATAGACGCCCTGCTCCGCCACCCCCACGTGATGAATGTCGCCCAGGCGGTCGAACACGCCGAAGGTCTCGCCGTGCTTGAGCACCCGGGTGCGGTCGTCCGCGCGCGAAGACGTGGCGAGGACGTACCACTTGTCCTCGATCTGGATGACGTCACCGGCGGTGGTCATGGGCCTGTCTCGCTGCCGGCCATGCCGCGCCGCCCCGGCGGGCGGCGCGCGGGCCTGGTTCCGGATCTTACACCGCCAGCCGCGCGGGGGCGGCGCTCTCCCGCACCCGTTCGTACACGCGCAGGTAGTCCCGCGCCATGCGTTCGGCGGAAAAATGCCGTTCGAAGTGCTCGCGGCAGCGGCGGCGGTCGAAGCCCTCCAGCCGCTCCACCGCGGCCACCGCCTGCTCCATGTCGTCCACGATCCAGCCGGTGACGCCGTCGGCCATGACCTCGGGCACCGAGCCGCGGCGGTAGGCGATGACCGGCGTGCCGCAGGCCATGGCCTCGATCATCACCAGGCCGAAGGGCTCGGGCCAGTCGATGGGGAACAGCAGGGCACGGGCGTTGCCCAGGAACTCGGCCTTCTCGCGCTCGCCGATCTCGCCGATGTATTCCACCCGCGGCAGGCGGAACAGGGGCGCGATGTGCTCCTCGTAGTAGTCCCGGTCGGCGCGGTCGATCTTGGCCGCAATGCGGATCTCCATGCCGGTGCGCAGGGCGATCTGGATGGCCCGGTCCACCCGCTTCTCCGGCGAGATGCGGCCGAGGAAGGCGAGGTAGTCGCCACCCGCGGGATTGAACCGGTACAGGTCCAGGGGCAGGCCGTGGTACACCGTGCCCTGCCAGTTGGCCTGGGGCAGGGGCCGGCGCTGGTCGTCGGAGATGGACACCACCGGCATGTCGGCGAACTCGCTGTACAACGGCGCCAGGTCGGGGATGTCCAGCCGCCCGTGCAGGGTGGTCACGTGGGGCACCTGCAACAGGCGCAGCAGGGGGAAGTGCAGGTAGTCCACGTGGAAGTGGATGACGTCGAACTCGTGGGCCCGGCGCGCCACGCGGTCCATCAGCAACACGTGGTGGGCCAGCGGATCCTGGCAGCGCTCGTCCAGGCGCAGGGCGCCGGGTGCCACCGGTTCCAGCTCGGCCGCGGTCTCGGAATCGGCGGTGGCGAACAGGGTCACCTCGTGGCCCTGGCGCACCAGCTCGTCGGTGAGATAGGAGACCACGCGCTCGGTACCGCCGTACTGGCGCGGCGGGACGCTCTCGTAGAGGGGGGCGACCTGTGCGATTTTCATGAGTGAGTATTCCTCCCAGCAGTCATGTCCGCTTGCCTGACGGAAAGAACAACCACCCCGGAACGGCCGGACCGGGGGACGGGGGGCGCGCTCCCGGGCCGCGGGGCCCCGGAGCCGTCTCCGGCGGCCGCCGCCGATCCTCCCTGCGATGCGCGGGCGCATGGCCGGAAGAGCGCTGTCGCCCATCGTAGATAACGGCGGGCGGCGGCGGTTTCAAGCCCCGCATCCCTGCTCTACACTGGGACCATGACCGCCCCCCTGTGCGTGTACCTGGGCGAGGCCCTGGGCCGCTATCACTTCGGCGAGGCCCATCCCTTCGGCCCCGCCCGCTATCCGGCCTTCCTGGCGGAGTTCGAGCGCCGCGGCCTGCGCGCGCGGGTGGCGGTGCACGATCCGGTGCAGGCCACGGATGCCGACCTGGCCCTGTTCCACACGCCGGAGTACGTGGCCCGGGTCAAGGCACTGTCGGAGAAGGGCACCGGGTTCCTGGACTACGGCGACACCCCCGCGGTCCCCGGCATCCACGAGGCCGCCGCCGTCGTGGCCGGCACCACCCTGGCGGCGGTGGACGCGGTGATGGCGGGAGGCTGCCGGCGTGCATTCGTGCCCATCGCCGGCCTGCACCATGCGCGCCGGGACGCCGCCGCGGGCTTCTGCGTGTACAACGACTGCGGCCTCGCCATCGAGGCCCTGCGCCGGCGCCACGGCGTGGAGCGCGTGGCCTACGTGGACATCGACGCCCACCACGGCGACGGGGTGTTCTACGCCTTCGTGGCCGATCCCGCGGTGACCATCGTGGACTTCCACGAGGACGGCCGCTATCTGTACCCGGGCACCGGGGCGGCGGCGGAGACCGGCGAGGGTCCGGCCGCCGGCACCAAGCTCAACCTGCCCCTGCCGCCGGAGACCGGCGACGACATCGCCCTGGGCCTGTGGGCGCGGGCCGAGGAGTTCCTGCGCAAGGCCCGGCCCGGGTTCTACCTGCTCCAGTGCGGTGCCGACAGCCTGGCCGGCGACCCCATCACCCACCTGCGGCTCACCGCCGCCTTCCACCGGCACGTGGCGGCGCGGCTGGCCGCGCTGGCGGACGAGACCGCCGGCGGCCGGCTGGTGGCCCTGGGCGGCGGAGGCTACGCCCTGGACAACCTGGCCGCGGCCTGGAACGGGGTCATCGAGGGCCTGCTGGAGGGCGACTGACTCGCCGGTACACCAAAGCCCGGAGACCCTGTCCGGCTACGCCCGTACCCGGCGCGCAGGCGCGAGACACACCCCGGCCAGGTCAATCACACCGCCGCCCCGGCGCCGGCAGGTAGACCTGGGCCGCGACGGGGCGGCCGCGGTGCGGGTGCACCACCAGCGTGCGGCGCACGTAGTCCGGGCCCTCGTAGCGGTCCAGCCGCCGCCAGTCGCCGGGCCGCAGGTGCTCCAGCAGCAGGCCCTCGGTCACGGTGCCGGCGGCCGCCACCAGGCCGGGCCAGGGCGTTCCGCGCAGGCGGCAGCGGCGGAACCCCGGCAGAGCCGCCGGCCGGCGGGGCGGCAGGCGCCCCAGCACCGCGCGCAGCACCGCCGGCTCCAGCAGGGTACCGTAGACGAACAGCCGCGCCCGCTCAGCCGTTCCCGCCACCGCCGGCCAGCTCCTCGCAGTAGCGCTCGATGGCGGCGCGGGTCTCCACCGGGCGCTCGGTGAGCATCCAGTGATCGGCATCGATCCCGGTCACGTGCACGTCGGGGAAGCGGGCCACGATCTCCTTCACCGCCGCGGTCTCCGAGGTGGCGGCGCCGGCCGAGAGCAGCACCCGCACCGGCACGGTGATGGTCTCCGGCGCCGGCAGCGGCCGGGTGACCTCGCGCAGCTCCTGCAGGTACACCGCCAGGGGGATGTAGCGCAGGTCGGCCCAGGGCGACATGTAGAGATCGGCGATGCGGCGCCCCGGCTCCGCCGCCAGGCGCGCGCGGGTGGCCTCGTCCAGGGCCCACAGGTCGCGCTGCGGCAGCCGCCGCCGGCGCAGGCCCAGGGCGTTGGCCAGGCGCACCAGGGCGATGGCCCCGGCCAGCAGCCAGCGCAGGCGCCGGGCGGCGGCCAGCGGCCCGGCCAGGGCCTCGGGAAACACCGGGTCGACGAGGATGAGGCCGCGCACCGCCTCCGGGTGGCGCCGGGCGAACACCAGGGCGAGCTGGGCGCCCAGGCTGTGGCCCAGCAGCACCGGGCGCCCGACGCCGGCATGGTCGAGCAGGGCGGCCAGGTCGCGGCACCACACGTCGTGGCCCACCCGGCCCCGGTACAGCGAGCAGCCGTGACCGCGCAGGTCCGGCGCCAGCAGGGTCCAGTGCCCGCGCAGCCGGGTGCGGGCCATGAACTCGGCGAACCGGGTGTGATTGCTGGCCAGGCCGTGGAGGAGCACCAGCGCCGGGCAGCGCCCCGGTGAACGCTCCCCGCATGGATCGAGGCAGTAGCACAGCCGGGCCCCGTCCGGGGCGCGGAACCGGAGGACCTGCGCCTGGCCGCCGCGGTTCACTTGCGCGGCTTGATGACCAGGCTGTTCTTCACTGCGCGCACGCCCGCCACCGAACGGGCCGGCGGCAGCAGCAGCAGGGCGGCAAGGAGGGTGAGCGGCTTGGACATGGCGTCCTCCGTGGAGGGATATCAGGTCTGGGCGAAATAGTCCTGCAGGAATTCCTCGAAGCTCCGGGTGTCCGCGGCCTCCAGCTCGGCCTGGCGCCGGTGCGATTCGCGCGCCAGGTTCTCGAAGAAAGCCTGGCGTTCGGGCGGCAGGGGCCGGGCCCGGAAATGGTCCTCGTACTCGCGCGACTTGCGCAGCGCGAACTCGAAGAAGCTCTCGTGGCGATCGCGCATCTCCGCCAGCATGCGGGCCGAGGGCGTGGCCCCGGGGTCGCGCACCGCCTCCCGCTGCACCGCCAGGGCACGGGCGTATGCCCCGCCGCCCCCGGCGTCGTCCAGTATCCCGCACACCGGCTCCAGGGCATCCAGCACTTGGCCCGCCCATTCCACCAGCGGGACCGCCTCGCCGCG
>JALUTW010000407.1 GCA_027021685.1 Chromatiales bacterium
TCGGGGTCCGCGGGAAGGGGGTGAGGACCCGTCTCAGAAGGGAAAAAGGGGCTAGAAAGCGGTGGTTCGTCACGGTTCTTGCTCCTTTCGGGTGGGGGAGGGCGTTGTGCGGGTGGTATTCTAGCCTCGAAGGGGGGAGTTGGCGAGGGCAGCCGGAGCGTAACCGGCTTGGGGGGCGGTGAAGCGGGGGGGCTCTCGTAGTGTGGAGGGGGAGGGCTCACCGGGCGAAAGCGTAACCAGGTTGAGGGCTGGTTACGCTGGAAGGGCGTGCTTTTCGGAGGTGGTTACGACCTGATGACGAGGTGGTTACGAAAAGCGTAACCGCTGTCTTTCCCTCGACCGAGGGATTGAAACCTCCACTATGTTGGCGGGGCGGATGAATAACATGCGTTGTCCCACCCCACAGAATCCCGACCGAGGGATTGAAACCTGCCCTGATGTAGTATGTCTGTTGGCGAGTCTTGAGTCCCACCCCACAGAATCCCGACCGAGGGATTGAAACTGCAGACCCCTCTGGGGTTCCGCACCGTCGAGGGGGGTCCCACCCCACAGAATCCCGACCGAGGGATTGAAACTTCACCGGCACGGCGGCGATCACAGAGCATGGTCGTCCCACCCCACAGAATCCCGACCGAGGGATTGAAACCTCACCTCCTCGGCATCGGCATCAACGGGGAGCCACGTCCCACCCCACAGAATCCCGACCGAGGGATTGAAACGATAATGGACTCACCCGTGTAGGGAGGCACGTTCAGTCCCACCCCACAGAATCCCGACCGAGGGATTGAAACGATGCGAGGGGATATATCATAGGTTGGTGGTTCTCAGGTCCCACCCCACAGAATCCCGACCGAGGGATTGAAACTAATCATTGCCCTGAAAGATATATGGCGTGTCACGGTCCCACCCCACAGAATCCCGACCGAGGGATTGAAACTTGACCCTCCCTTGGGCAAAGGGTCAAAAACCAAGAGTCCCACCCCACAGAATCCCGACCGAGGGATTGAAACTGAAATACGGGAGATAACAGGGGGAACTACTACGTGGTCCCACCCCACAGAATCCCGACCGAGGGATTGAAACAATTCAGGCAGGTGCTTGGGTTGTTGAAGGGTATTGGTCCCACCCCACAGAATCCCGACCGAGGGATTGAAACCGGCGAGACGGGAAATTATGTTTGCGTGGGCGTAGCGGTCCCACCCCACAGAATCCCGACCGAGGGATTGAAACGCTCTATTATGGCCCCTTCTGGGCCTCGGAGCACCGGTCCCACCCCACAGAATCCCGACCGAGGGATTGAAACTGCTCTCTTGCAGGTACCTGGTCTCCCCGGGCGGTGGGTCCCACCCCACAGAATCCCGACCGAGGGATTGAAACGCTCTATTATGGCCCCTTCTGGGCCTCGGAGCACCCGTCCCACCCCACAGAATCCCGACCGAGGGATTGAAACGAACGCCATGCCCGGAGCGGGATCATTCCACACATCAGTCCCACCCCACAGAATCCCGACCGAGGGATTGAAACCTCTCCTTCCTCCCACGCGCTTTCCCACGTCCATTAGTCCCACCCCACAGAATCCCGACCGAGGGATTGAAACCGATCGCCCGCCTAATCGCGCTGGAGCAGGACAAACGTCCCACCCCACAGAATCCCGACCGAGGGATTGAAACCATGGGAGCGCATGGGGAGCATATGGGAGAGTGGTAGTCCCACCCCACAGAATCCCGACCGAGGGATTGAAACCTCCCCCGTTGCGCCGGACCAGATTGGACCGAATGCAGTCCCACCCCACAGAATCCCGACCGAGGGATTGAAACCCCCTGTCCGAAGAGCAGGAGCCCGAGAAGGCGAGTCCCACCCCACAGAATCCCGACCGAGGGATTGAAACTGCCAACCTGACCGATGACGCAACCCGCTCCCTGTTGTCCCACCCCACAGAATCCCGACCGAGGGATTGAAACAGGGCATGCGCTGACGAATCTCCCCAGCGCCAGCGCGTCCCACCCCACAGAATCCCGACCGAGGGATTGAAACCCGTTGCAATGGAGGTTGGAGAGCGTGCTAATCTTGTCCCACCCCACAGAATCCCGACCGAGGGATTGAAACGAAGCGCCCCCATGCATAATCCTTCCCCTCTGGAGAGGGTCCCACCCCACAGAATCCCGACCGAGGGATTGAAACTCCTGCGAGGGCTCCCTCGCAGGAGGAGGCCCTGCGTCCCACCCCACAGAATCCCGACCGAGGGATTGAAACCCGGGCTGTGGCGACGACGCCCACGCCCGGCCCGAGTCCCACCCCACAGAATCCCGACCGAGGGATTGAAACCCCCCCACCTTGACTATTCCCCTGGCCTGGGGCGATTGGTCCCACCCCACAGAATCCCGACCGAGGGATTGAAACACCCCCACGGCGGGGGGGACCCCCGACCGCTGGGGGTCCCACCCCACAGAATCCCGACCGAGGGATTGAAACCGCCTGCGGGAGGGTCGGTTTCTGGACGCGGTGGTGCGTCCCACCCCACAGAATCCCGACCGAGGGATTGAAACCGATTCTGTTTTCCAGGATACGGTGTCCTACTTCCTGGTCCCACCCCACAGAATCCCGACCGAGGGATTGAAACCAAACAGAAGGAACATTGGAGAGCAGATAACGACACTGGCCCGGTCCCACCCCACAGAATCCCGACCGAGGGATTGAAACCCTCGTGGCTCTGGTTGGTCTGGTCGGTCCCCGCTCGTCCCACCCCACAGAATCCCGACCGAGGGATTGAAACCGCCACGCTCCCCTTCGTCGGGGGGAGGGCCTGGCGGTCCCACCCCACAGAATCCCGACCGAGGGATTGAAACCCTCGGGCCGCCGGCTGGCCGTGGGCTGCTCCGCTGGGTCCCACCCCACAGAATCCCGACCGAGGGATTGAAACTCTGGGCGGCCTCCCGGTCGCCCAGGCCTGATGGGAGGTCCCACCCCACAGAATCCCGACCGAGGGATTGAAACGGACGAGGCCCCCCCCGAGATCTGGGAGACCGCCCTGTCCCACCCCACAGAATCCCGACCGAGGGATTGAAACGGCCCTCCCCGGCAGGAGCCGGTCCTGCCAGGGAGGGGTCCCACCCCACAGAATCCCGACCGAGGGATTGAAACCTCGGGCGGGGGAGGGGCCGCCCCCTCCCCCCTCTCGTCCCACCCCACAGAATCCCGACCGAGGGATTGAAACGGGGATGGGATACTTGACCGGCTACCTGACTGCCACAGTCCCACCCCACAGAATCCCGACCGAGGGATTGAAACTCTGAGTTACAGAGAAGATGCCGACGAGCTCGTGACGTCCCACCCCACAGAATCCCGACCGAGGGATTGAAACATACCGAGAGAGAGAAGCACTGATTGTATGCATCGAGGGTCCCACCCCACAGAATCCCGACCGAGGGATTGAAACTCTGAGTTACAGAGAAGATGCCGACGAGCTCGTGACATGTCCCACCCCACAGAATCCCGACCGAGGGATTGAAACTCAGCGCATCGCTCGTCCGAAACGGCTTATCCTCGCAGTCCCACCCCACAGAATCCCGACCGAGGGATTGAAACTGCCGTGGGATACTTGGAGCCCGGAAGGGCAGCCGCGGTCCCACCCCACAGAATCCCGACCGAGGGATTGAAACGCGCGTCACTCCGCACGGGATCAAGCGTGAGGAAGGCGTCCCACCCCACAGAATCCCGACCGAGGGATTGAAACGGGGCCTGTAGCTCCCACCTCTCGCCCCGGTAGCTCAAGTCCCACCCCACAGAATCCCGACCGAGGGATTGAAACCCAGGCTCACCAGGTCAAGCCCACGCTTTGTGTCGGGTCCCACCCCACAGAATCCCGACCGAGGGATTGAAACTTCATCCTCGCCCTGGCGGGCCTGCCAGGGCGAGGGGTCCCACCCCACAGAATCCCGACCGAGGGATTGAAACTTTCCTGGATGTCAAGCGACGGTACACGATTTCAGCGTCCCACCCCACAGAATCCCGACCGAGGGATTGAAACCGGACCAATGACTGGTACTGGTGCGGGGAGTTCAGGTCCCACCCCACAGAATCCCGACCGAGGGATTGAAACAGGTGCGAGGTGGACATGAAAGAACAATTGCTCGGAGGTCCCACCCCACAGAATCCCGACCGAGGGATTGAAACGAGCATGCAATGCCATATAGCCTTGGGGATATATCCGTCCCACCCCACAGAATCCCGACCGAGGGATTGAAACGGAGGAGATCTTCCCCTGCCAGAGGCGGGGTCTGATGTCCCACCCCACAGAATCCCGACCGAGGGATTGAAACACGCCTCCTCTCCCCCGCACGTGGGAGGGGAACACGGTCCCACCCCACAGAATCCCGACCGAGGGATTGAAACAGCCCCTCCTCCCTGCCATGTACCAGCCACTAGCGCAGTCCCACCCCACAGAATCCCGACCGAGGGATTGAAACTGTCAATTGGCATGGCCCAATATTCCTCCCGCCCCTCGTCCCACCCCACAGAATCCCGACCGAGGGATTGAAACACCTCAATGATTGGGAGTCTCCAACCAAGCTTTTTTGGTCCCACCCCACAGAATCCCGACCGAGGGATTGAAACGCGCCGGGGGACGACGGATGGACCATTTTCTCCGGGTCCCACCCCACAGAATCCCGACCGAGGGATTGAAACTGGCAAAGCTCGGCGAGGTGGAAGAGGGTAGAAAAAGTCCCACCCCACAGAATCCCGACCGAGGGATTGAAACGCCTACCGCCGGGGGTCGCCATCACTACCCCGACGGGTCCCACCCCACAGAATCCCGACCGAGGGATTGAAACCGTCAGTGTGGGCACCCGGTTGTCGGGGCACAGGTCGTCCCACCCCACAGAATCCCGACCGAGGGATTGAAACCAGCTACCATCCATATCGCCTCCTCTGCCCCAGCGTGGTCCCACCCCACAGAATCCCGACCGAGGGATTGAAACATACTGCCCTCAATCGCCTGGTTGGCATAGGGAAGGGTCCCACCCCACAGAATCCCGACCGAGGGATTGAAACGTCACCGTGGCGGAGTATCACGAAAAATACCAAGGTGTCCCACCCCACAGAATCCCGACCGAGGGATTGAAACAATCCGCAGAACCGAATTGGCTCGTCAACGCTGTCCAGTCCCACCCCACAGAATCCCGACCGAGGGATTGAAACAACCTGTACTCGTCCACAGGGATTTGGTCAAGGATTCGCTGTCCCACCCCACAGAATCCCGACCGAGGGATTGAAACTGGCTTGCAGCACCTTACTGCCTCCTTCTGGGAGCTGTCCCACCCCACAGAATCCCGACCGAGGGATTGAAACTTTCTCCCAGTAGATGGGAGCCACGTATCGCATCCCGTCCCACCCCACAGAATCCCGACCGAGGGATTGAAACAACGCAGGACGGAGGCTCTGGGGGAAGCTGGCGGAGGCAGTCCCACCCCACAGAATCCCGACCGAGGGATTGAAACCCAGGCTCACCAGGTCAAGCCCACGCTTTGTGTCGGGTCCCACCCCACAGAATCCCGACCGAGGGATTGAAACTCTGGTTCACGTGGGATGTTTTCGTGGAGGGCATGCCGTCCCACCCCACAGAATCCCGACCGAGGGATTGAAACTGGATCGGCGAACTGCCAGACATCCTCATCGCCGAAGTCCCACCCCACAGAATCCCGACCGAGGGATTGAAACCACAGATACACCATACCTCGCTGCGCAGATGCGGTGAGTCCCACCCCACAGAATCCCGACCGAGGGATTGAAACGTCTGCCAGCCTTGAATAGGGAGACCGTCCCTCTGAGTCCCACCCCACAGAATCCCGACCGAGGGATTGAAACACCGTGGGCGACCCAGAAGGCTTGGATTGCTGTCAAGTCCCACCCCACAGAATCCCGACCGAGGGATTGAAACTCCCTTTGGTGGAGAGGCAAATGACACGGCAGGATTGGTCCCACCCCACAGAATCCCGACCGAGGGATTGAAACTGGATGGATCCCAACGCGACGCGCCGCGGCACTATCGGTCCCACCCCACAGAATCCCGACCGAGGGATTGAAACAGGCCCCTTCTGGGGTACAGCTGTGGCTGCCTCCTCGTCCCACCCCACAGAATCCCGACCGAGGGATTGAAACTTCGCGGGAGAGAGCTACGACGGGCACCTGTGCACCAGTCCCACCCCACAGAATCCCGACCGAGGGATTGAAACCGGGGAGCTCCTGGGGAGGCTCTTCAATCCAGAGCTCGAGTCCCACCCCACAGAATCCCGACCGAGGGATTGAAACCAGCCTTGCCAAGATGGGATTGCCCCATCTTGGTGGAGTCCCACCCCACAGAATCCCGACCGAGGGATTGAAACCAGCCTTGCCAAGATGGGATTGCCCCATCTTGGTGGAGTCCCACCCCACAGAATCCCGACCGAGGGATTGAAACAGGTCCGGCAATCCCGTGTATGTTTGGTCTATAACGAGTCCCACCCCACAGAATCCCGACCGAGGGATTGAAACCCTGAGACGGGAAGCGGAGTGATAAACGGGATGCACGTCCCACCCCACAGAATCCCGACCGAGGGATTGAAACCGCTTGCGCTCCAGCTTGCCCCGCTCCTTCTCCAGGGTCCCACCCCACAGAATCCCGACCGAGGGATTGAAACCATCAGCCTGGAGCAAGAGCGGCTGGAACGCGAACGCGTCCCACCCCACAGAATCCCGACCGAGGAGGGTCGGACCAGGTTTAGCCGGTTACGAGGTGGCGACGAGGTGGTTACGAAAAAGCGTAACCAGCTTGAAGCCGGTTACGCTGAGGGGATGACTCCCG
>JALUTW010000408.1 GCA_027021685.1 Chromatiales bacterium
GTCGGCCCGGACGCGGCCGGACTCCCCGATGGTGAGGTGGTTCTTGGCCAGGGTGATGCTGCCCTCCACCTCGCCCTGGATGAGGAAATCCTCCTCGCCCGTGAGTTCACCGCGGAAACGGATGGAGGCCCCGATGGTGGCCGGCGTCCCGCGCTGGTTTCCGCGGCCGGTCGCGGCCGGCTCCGCCGGGAGGGCCACGGCCGGTGCCGGAGACTCGTGTTCCCCGGCCCGCCCCCAGCGGACGACGTTGCGGCGAATCTGGTCCATGTCGATCATCGTTCTCTCCCCCTGTTGGAATCCTACCGGCCTCACGAAGGATTGCCCTGCGGCACCACGTTGACCGCCTGGACACCCTTGGGGCCCTGCTCCATGTCGAAGCTCACCGCCTGCCCCGAGGCCAGCGTGCGATAGCCCTCCTGCTGGATGGCGCTGTAGTGCACGAACACGTCGCGGCCACCGCCCTCCGGCTCGATGAAACCAAAGCCCTTGCGATTGTTGAACCACTTGACGACTCCCTTGGCCATCGTTTCCTTACCTCCGTCTCGTCCTCTGTGTCTGAACATCCACGCGGGTCCGCCCCGCGCTGCTCCCGCTGTCCTACACGGGCGCGGCCAGTGTAGGCCAGGGCCGCGGTGAAAAAACGGGATCCCCATCACGGGCCCGGCCGCATTGGGTACCCCACAACGCTGCCACCGGCCCTCCGGCTAAAGCTGACTGGCCCCCGCCTCGCTCATGAGGCTGGTCAGGGTGGCAATGCTCTCCGGGGCAAAATCGGTGAACTGCACCGCGAGGCCGTCGGCCTCGGTGCGCACCACCATGGCCGGCACGGCGACGTATTCGTCGTCACCGCCGGCCGCCGGCAGCAGCACATCCACCGGGGTGTGCCGGGCCAGCCCCACGGCGTTGATCTCGATGAACGCACCCCCCAGGCTGAGATTGCGCAGGCGCCCGCTGATGAGCCCCAGCTTGTCGTACTGGACCGCGATGTTGAGTGCCACCGGAGTGCGGGTGTTCCAGCGATGTTCCATGACTGCCTCCGAATCGGTTCGAAGAACCACCGGCGGCCCGCACCAGGCACAGCCGCCGCCCTCGCCCCGCATTTTGACCCGGCCGGGGGTGTGTTGTGTATTAGGGAAGTCCTGTAGTCCTATTAGGGAAAACCCTAATACGAAACCCGGCACGGATCAGCCCCCGCCGGTGTCTCAAAATGGCAAGTCAATGATTAAACGGAACTTTTATCCAGAATGCCTGCATCCCCTCGATTCGGGGGTGCATTCCGGCGATCACCGCGAAGATCTCACTCGGCGGGGGGCTCCTGGCCCTTTTCCATCAGGCCCATGGTGATGCACATGGTGATGAGTTCGGCCAGCGAGCTGGCGCCCATCTTCTTGATGATGTTGGCGCGGTGGGCCTCCACCGTCTTGCCGCTGATGCCCAGCTCGTCCGCGATGGTCCGGTTGACCTTGCCCGCCACCACGCCGTCCAGGACCTGGCGCTCGCGCGGGGTCAGATGCTGCATGCGCTCGTGCAGCACGCGCCGGTAGTTGCGCAGCTCGCGCCGCGCCCGGTCCTGTTCGAGGCATTCGTAAATGCGTTCCAGCAGGGTCTGATCGTTGAACGGCTTTTCGATGAAGTCCACCGCCCCGGCCTTGAGCGCCCGCACCGCCATGGGAACGTCGCCGTGCCCGGTGATGATGATGACCGGCAGGCTGTGCTCGATCTCGGCCAGGCGCTTTTGCACCTCCAGTCCGCTCATGCCCGGCATGCGCACGTCGAGCACCACGCAACCGCCGCAGTCCGGGTCGTAGGCGTCGAGAAACTCCTGTGCCGAGGCAAAGGTCCGGACCGGCAGGCTCACCGACTCCAGCAGCCACTGGAGCGACTCGCGCACCGCCTCATCGTCGTCGACGACGTAGATGATCTGGTCAGGAGGCATGGCTCATGCGGGGAGAAGTGTCTTCCTCGTCGGCTTCTTCCTGCAGGACCGGCAGGCTGAACTTGAAGGTGGCCCCCTGGTCCTGGTTGTTGGTGGCGGTGAGCGAGCCACCGTGAGCCTCGATGATGGAACGGCTGATGGACAGGCCCATGCCCATGCCGTCGCGCTTGGTGGTGAAGAAGGCGTCGAACACCCGCTTTTGATCCTCGGGCAGCAGGCCGTGGCCGGTGTCCCACACCGCCACCTCCACTGTGCGGTTGTCCAGCGACCAGGTGTGGATGCGCAGCTCGCGCTTGTTCCACAGGTTCTTGGCCATGGCCTCGATGGCGTTGCGCACCAGATTGAGAATCACCTGTTCGATCTGGATCACGTCGGCATGCACCGGAGGCAGATTTTCGCCCAGGTTGAGCCGCAGGATGATACCCTTCTTGCGGGCCTCGAAGTAGGCCAGGCTGGCCGCGTTCTGCACGATCTCGTTGATGTCCGCGCGCGTGCGCTTGGGCTCTCCCTTGGCGACGAAGCTGCGCAGGCGGCGGATGATCTCGCCCGAGCGCTTGCTCTGCTGGCTGATGTTCTGCAGGGCGGCGATGATCTCGCCCACCCGGTAGTCGTTGCTGGACAGGCGGCGCACGCAGCCCTGGGCGTAGTTGGCGATGGCCGCCAGCGGCTGGTTGAGTTCGTGGGCGATGCTGGAGGCCATTTCGCCCATCATGGACACGCGCGACACGTGGGCCAGGTAATCCTGGTGCTGGCGGCTGTTCTGCTCCGCCAGGCGCTTCTCGGTCACGTCCTTGCCGGTGGCAATGAAGTTGACGATTTCACCATCGCTGTTCTTGAGCGGCGTGATGGTCTTTTCCTCGTACACCAGGCTGCCATCCTTGCGCCGGTTGATGAACAGGTCGTGGAACACCTCCCCGGCCAGAATGGTACGCCACATGTCCTGGAAGAACCCGTCGTCGTGCTCACCGGACTTGAGGAAGCGCGGGCGGCGGCCGATGGCCTCGCGTGCGGAGTAGCCGGTCACCGCCTCGAAGGCCGGGTTGACGTACTCGATGATCCCGGCGCGGTTGGTGATGATGACCGTGTCAGCCGTCTGCTCCAGGGCCGAGGACAGCTTCATCAGCTCGCCCTGCACCCGGCGCCGCTCGTTCACTTCCCGCTCCAGCTCGCGCTTGGAGTGCTTGAGGCCGCGGTTGAGCCGGAACACGTGTATGGTCACCGCCAGCAGCGCCAGCAGGGCGCCGCCCAGGGCCGCCATCCAGTGGCCGTAGGCCGACACCACCGATTCCAGGGAATAGAGACCCGCATAGGGCCCCGCCCTCAACTCGCGGAACAGGGCGTGCACCGGGCTGTAGTCCCGCGGCGCGGTCCAGCCGGCATAGTTGCCCTGCAGGGCCGCCGGATGGCTGGCGGGCATGGTGATGAGCGCCACCGCCACCGCCTCGGCCAGTTCGTCGGTGGCCCGGCCGGTGCGTGCCAGCGGCCACTCGGGATACAGGCGGGTGCTGTGAAGATAGGGGAACCCGTCGTCATGGCGCGCACCCAGCACCCGCAGCTCGCTGCGACGGATGCGACCGTTGTTGATGAGTCGCTCCAGCAGCCCGGCGCGGACGGTGCCGGCATCCACTTCCCCGTCCAGCACGGCCTGGACGATGGCCTCCTGGGAGGCCGTGAACTCCAGCCGCGACAGGTCGTGGAAAGGGTCCACGCCGGCCGCGGCCAGCTCGCGCCAGGCCATGCGGAACCCGCCGAAGGCGCCGGGCGCCACGGCGCGGAAGGAATGTCCGTGCAGATCGGACAGGGCGCGGATGTCGTGGCGGTCGGCCCGGGCGATGATCACCGCCGCGTAGCGGGCCAGCGGCCGGCCAGCCTCAAGGTTCTTGAGGGTGACGATGCGGCTGATCCCGTGGGCGGCCTCCAGCTCCACGTAGTGACCGGGATTGGTGAGCACGAAATCCAGCTCGCCGGCCGCCACCGCGCGGTCGAGCCCGTCGAGGTCCAGTGGGTACAGCCTGAAGCTGTAGCCGGCCAGCTCGTCGTCGAGATAGTCGATGGTGGGCTGCCAGCGATGCCGTGCCGGGCGCTCGCCGTGGTATGCCAGCACGCCCACGTCGACGGGCACGATCCCGCGCGCCGCCACCGGGTCCGCTGCCAGCAACGACACCGCCGCCATCCAGGCCAGTCTTCTTTTTCCTCTCCCTTTGCTCACGCCTGATTTGGTTCCAGTCTAAACGGTGCCCGTGCACGCCCCGGGGCGCTAATGATAAGTCGCAAACGCCTCAGGTGCCGAGTGCGGGTTTGTGATCCAGGACGTTCTTTGCCTCTTCCGCCACTTGTGCGGGCAGCACCTCCAGAAACCGATGAAATCGATGTAGCGAAGTACCGGGTTCATCGAGAACCCCCAGCGCCTCCGGGCGCACGTCCGCGTGGGCGGCCGCCCCCGCCCACATTCGGGCAAGACGGGGACACCAATGACCGAGTGCACCACAGCGGTGCAGGACATGCAGAAAGGCCGACGGCCGGGTGCCTTCCAGCGCCCGCCGCCAGTGGCGGGCCACCAGTCCCGTATCGAGCCCGCGGGCGGCGCCGTCCGCCACCATCCGTTTCATCAGGGCATGGGTGCCGTGGGCCAGGCGGAATCCCCACCGGCCCAGCTCCGCCGCGGTGGCCGCCACCGACAGCAGGTACACCGGATGGCGCGCGAAATCCGGGCCTGGATGGCGCAGCCGCCCGGCGTCCAGATCGCCGCGGCCGCCGGCGGGATCCACCAGCCTCCCGTCGCCGCCCAGCCCCATGGCATGGATGGTGAGATCGCGCCGCAGCAGGGCCTCTTCCACCGTCACCCCGGGTCCGCATTCCTCCCCCGCCGCCCGGCAGGCGGGCCAGAAGCGCTCGCCGCCGGCCGGGTCCGTGAAGCGGCCGCTGGCGTCGTCCAGCGGCACCAGGCCCCGCGCCGCCAGGTCGCCCGGGGTGACGCCGGCGAGCTGCCACTCCGCGGGCCCCGGCGGCAGATCCAGCAGCCGGTTGCGCAGGGCCTCGCCGGTGAGCCAGCGCGGCCCGTTCATCCCGCTTCCCGTCTCATGTGCAGCAGCACCACCTCGCGGTAGTCGTGGTCGCGGCGCACCTCGGCGGCGTAAGGGACGAAGCCCAGGTCCACGTACAGCAGCAGTGCCGGAACGTTGTGGGAGAACACCGACAGGCGCGCCTCGGCCAGGCCGTGGTGCACGAACACCCGCGACAGCATGTATTCCATCAGCCGCCTGCCCAGCCCGCGCCCGCGCAGGCCGGGCGCCACCACCACGTTGCCGATGAAGGCGTGCCGTCCCGGCTCCAGATCGTAGAGGTTGGCGAACGCCGCCACCGTGCCGTCGAGATCCAGCACCGTGAGATCGCGGCGCACCTGGGCCAGGTCTTCCAGCTGGGCCACGGTGAAGGGCCAGCGGCCCGAGGGGTAAACGAAAAACAGCTCGCGCGGCGATTGCACCAGGCGGCAGATGGCCGGATAGTCCGCGGGGCAGGCGGGGCGGGGTGTGGTGAAAACAGGCATGGAAGGTCGTGGCGGTGTCTGCCCGTGCTGATTGCCCATGCATTATAGTGTGCACATGGATCACCACCGCCCACTGGCGCCGCGCCGCGGCGGGTCCCGTCTCCTCGCCGCCGCCTGCCTGCTGGCGGCGGTGCCGGCCGCGGCGGCACCCCCGGCGGTGACCCTGGAGCCGGCACTGGGCCGGCAGCGTTTCGCCCGCCCCCTGGGCCTGGTGAGTGCGCCGGGCGATGCCCGCCATCTCTACGTGGTGGAACAGGGCGGGCGCATCTGGCGGGTGGACACCGCGGGCCGGGGCCGGCGCCTGTTCGCCGACGTCCGCGATCGCATCGACGACGGTCCCCACGAGGCCGGGCTGCTGGGGCTCGCCTTCCACCCCGGCTACGCCCGCAACCGCCGGGTGTTCCTGTCCTACACCGCACCCGGCGATCCCCTGGTCTCGATCCTGGCCGAATACCGCACCGGCGCGCGCGGGCGGCTGGAGGCGGACAGCGAGCGGGTGCTGCTGCGCGTGGCCCAGCCCTATGGCAACCACAACGGCGGCCACATCGCCTTCGGTCCCGACGGCTTCCTCTACCTGGGCCTGGGCGACGGCGGCGCCGCCGGCGACCCCCACGGCCACGGCCAGAACCCCCGCACCCTGCTGGGCAGCCTGCTGCGGCTGGACGTGGACTCGTCCCGCCCCTACGCCATCCCGCCCGACAACCCCTTCGCCCGCGGCGGGGGCCGGCCCGAGATCTGGGCCTTCGGCCTGCGCAACCCGTGGCGCTTCGCCTTCGACCCGGACGGCGGGGCCCTGTGGCTGGCCGACGTGGGCCAGGACGCCTGGGAGGAAATCGATCTCATCGTGCGCGGCGGCAACTACGGCTGGAACATCCGCGAGGGCGCCCACTGCTTCCGCACCCGCCGCTGCCGGCGCGAGGGCCTGTTGGATCCCGTGGCCGAGTACGGCCACGAGTACGGTTGCTCGGTCACCGGCGGCGAGGTCTACCGCGGCCGTGCCATCCCGGCCCTGCGCGGCTGGTACCTGTACGCCGACTACTGCAGCGGCCGCCTGTGGGGTTTCGACACCGCGCGCCGCCCGGTGCAGCCGGTGCTCCTGCTGGAACACCCGGGCCTGCGGCCCGCGGCCTTCGGCCGCGGCCCCGGCGGCGAGCTCTACGTGGCCGACCATGGCGGCGGGCGAATCTTCCGGCTGGCACCGGGCACCGGGGCATCCCGCCCCGGCCGGGCCGTTCCCCCGGGCCGCTGAAGCACAAACCCGTAAGCAAACCGGCCCCGGCGGGGTCTTGATCCAGGTGAACACCCGTCACGCCCAGTTCGAGGCCCTGGTACGCGCCTGCGCCGCG
>JALUTW010000409.1 GCA_027021685.1 Chromatiales bacterium
CACCCCGTGCACCACCATGTGGGCCCAGTGGGCCTCCGGCAGCTTGCCCTGCTCCCGCGCCTCGCGCGCCACCACCGGGGCGCACACCACCAGGTCGCCCAGAAACGGCAGGTCCACCCCCGGCGGCGCCTCGAAGGGAAAGGACAACACGTTGGTGGGGCCGCTGCGGCCGCGGTAGCGGGCGTTGAGCGCCGCCATCTCGCCGTCGTCCACCACCCGCACCGAGAGCTCGGCCTCCGCCGGCGCCCGCGGCGCCGCCGCCAGCGCGGCCGCGGCGAAGCGGCGCAGGTCCTCCGCCCCGGGCACCCCGGCCAGGCCCGGCGCCACCTGCAGGTCCAGGTGCAGGCTCAATGTTCCGCATCCCGGTCCCCGGGGCGGTCGCGGGCAGCCTCCCAGGACTCGTAGGCAGTGACGATGCGCTGGACCAGCGGGTGGCGCACCACGTCCTTGGGCTTGAAAAAGGTGAAGCTGATGCCGTCCACGTCGCGCAGGATCTCGATGACCTGGCGCAGGCCCGACTGCTGGCCGCGCGGCAGGTCGATCTGGGTGACGTCGCCGGTGATCACCACGGTGGAGCCGAAACCGATGCGGGTGAGGAACATCTTCATCTGCTCGGCGGTGGTGTTCTGGGCCTCGTCGAGGATGATGAAGGCCTCGTTGAGGGTGCGCCCGCGCATGTAGGCCAGCGGCGCCACCTCGATGACGTTGCGCTCCATGAGCTTGGCCACCTGCTCGAAGCCCATCATCTCGTACAGGGCGTCGTACAGGGGCCGCAGGTAGGGATCGATCTTCTGTGCCAGGTCGCCGGGCAGAAAGCCCAGGCGCTCGCCCGCTTCCACCGCCGGCCGGGTCAGGACCAGGCGCCGCACCCGCTCCTCCTCCAGCGCCTGCACCGCACAGGCCACGGCGAGGTAGGTCTTGCCGGTCCCGGCCGGGCCGATGCCGAAGTTGACGTCGTGGCTCAGGATGTTGGCCAGGTAGCGCTGCTGGTTGGGCCCGCGCCCGCGCACCTCGCCCTGGCGCGTGCGCACCACCACCTCGGGGGCCGGCTCGGCGGGCTCCTCCAGCAGGGCCTCGACGCCCGACTCCTGCAGGAACAGGTGGATGCGCTCCGGGCTCAGGCTCCCGCTCCGGGTCTGGTCGTAGAGATCGCGCAGCACCCGGCCGGCGGCCTGCACCGAGCGCGAGTCGCCGATGACACGGAAGGCGTTGCCGCGGTTGTTGATCTCCACCCCCAGCCGGCGCTCGATCTGGCGCAGGTTTTCGTCGAACTGCCCGCACAGGTTGGCCAGCCGGCGGTGGTCGACGGGCTCCAGGATGAAATCGGCGGAGAAGGGATGGGTACTCAAGTTCGGGGGCGGGACGCGGACTCAGCGGCCGGCGCGCGCGGCGCCCGCGTTCCGGCCCTCGGCCAGGAC
>JALUTW010000410.1 GCA_027021685.1 Chromatiales bacterium
GAGGGCGAGGGCCGCCACTCGCGGGTGCAGGTGAACTTCGCCGATGCCGGCACCAAGTGGCTGGTGCTGGAGTACGCCCGCCTGCGGCCGGCGTGAATTCAGAGGACGGAGGACAGAGGACAGAGGGCGGAGGGCGGAGGGCGGAGGGCGGAAGACCTTGCGGCGCGCGGGGTCCGGGCCCTCAGTTGAGGGCGTGGAGGCTGTCCTCCTCCGCATGCAGCTCCAGCCGGTCCGAGGGCTGGCCCACGAAGTGGCCCTGCACGTAGTCCACCTCGAAGCGGCGCAGGATCTCCAGGGTGGCGGCGTCCTCCACGAACTCGGCGATGGCCTGCTTGCCCAGGGCGTGGGCCACCTGGATCATGGACTGGACCATGGCCTGGTCCACGCGCCCGTCCTTGAGCCCGAGCACGAAGGAGCCGTCGATCTTGAGCTTGTCCACCGGCAGGTGCTTGAGGTAGGCGAACGAGCAGAACCCCGCGCCGAAGTCGTCGAGCGCGAACTGGCAGCCCATCTCGCGCAGGCTGGAGATGAAGTCGATGGCACCGCTGAGATTGGCGATCGCGGCGGTCTCGGTGATCTCGAAGGTCACCGCCCCGGGCGGCACCGCGTGCTCGGCCAGCGAGTCCTTGATCAGGGCCACCAGCCCCTTGTCCTCCATGGCCCGCCCCGACAGGTTGATGGCGAAACGCACGTCGAGGCCGCGGCGCCGGACCGCGGCGAGCCGGGCGATGGCGTGGCGCACGGTCCACCGGTCCACGTTGTGGATGAGGCCGAAACGCTCCGCGGCCGGCATGAAGCCGCCGGGCAGCAGCAGCTCGCCCGTCTCCACCTTCATCCGCAGCAGGGTCTCGTAGTCGCGCACCGCATCGTCGCGCACCGACATGATGGGCTGGAACACCAGGGTGAAGCGATCATGGTCGCAGGCGTCGCGCACGCGCGCGGCCCAGCCCATGTCCTCGGCCATGCCGGCCTTCTCGTTGTCCTGGCGCGAGTACAGGTGGACGCGGTTGCGGCCCTCCGACTTGGCCACGTTGCAGGCCAGGTCGGCCTCGGCCAGGACGTCGTCCGCCGACTGGGCATGGTTGTTGATCAGGGCCACGCCGATGGTGCAGGTGACGTTGAGCGTCTTGCCGCGGTAGAAGAACTTGAAGTTCTCGAACAGGCTGCGCAGGTTCTCCGCCGCAGCCACCGCCTGCGAGCCGTCCACGTTGTAGAGCAGCACCGTGAACTCGTCGCCGCCGAAGCGGGCCAGGAGATCGCCCTCGCGGATGTGGCGCTTGAGCAGCCGGGTGCATTCCTTGAGAAGCTGGTCCCCGGCGGCGTGGCCGAGGGTGTCGTTGATGTACTTGAACTGGTCCAGGTCGATGTAGAACAGGGCGCAGTCGGCGCCGCTGCGCGCCACGCGCGCGATGACCCG
>JALUTW010000411.1 GCA_027021685.1 Chromatiales bacterium
GGCCCGGGCGGTCTGGAAGCACCTGCAGCGCAAGATCCTGGTCCACGGCAACCGCACCGTGGTGTTCGAGTAGAACCCGTCCCGGAATTCCGCGCTCATCCCGCCGGGAGTCCACGGCCGCGCCCGCGGCACCGGGCCTCAGCAGGTCGCGGGACCTGCGATCATGCCGCCCAGCTCGTTGAGCAGGGTGGTGGCATAGGCCCCGCGCGGAAGCGTGAACTCCAGCCGCCAGGTGTCCGCCGCCGGCCGCGACCAGGCCAGCGCCTGCGGCCGCAGCACCAGGGGCCGGCGGTCGGCCGCCACCCCCATGCGTTCCAGGGCCCGGCACAGCCTGCGTTCCGGGACCAGGGCCCGCGCCTCCACCTCGGCCGCCTCCCCCGACGGCGCCTCGCCGCCCCGTCCCCACAGGGGCCCGCTGGGAGTGAGATCGCCCAGCGCCACCCGGGCCACGATCTCGTCGCCGACGTTCCCGCAGTGGAAGCGGCTGCGGCTGCCGGCGAGCATGAGGATCTCGCCGGGCAGGGCCCTGTCCCACGACCCGTCCCGGACCCGTGCCGCCAGCACCCGGTTGAACAGCCAGGCCCGGGCGGCGGAAAGGTAGAGCCCGCGCTGGTGACGATGGGCGGGCCGGTTCCGGCCCAGCAACCAGCCCCGGGCCCGGGTGAGGTTGTCACCCCGGTGGCCGAAGCGCTGGGGGCCGAAGAAGTTGGGAACACCGCAGGCCGCGGCACGGCCCAGGCGGCGTTCCATCTCCGGCACGGGCACCGTGCACTCGCGCAGCACCAGGCGGAAACGGTTGGCGCGGTGGGTGCCGCGGCGCAGCTTGCGGCCGTGGCGGGTCACGGCGAGCACCTTCAGCGCCGGTGCCTCCAGGCTTCCCCAGTCCGGTTCGCGGACGCCCCCCAAGTCCACCGAGAACCACTGCCGGGTGACGGCGCGGCGGTCCTTGAGCCCCGACCAGCCCACCCGCACCAGCGGCACCCCCGCCAGGTGCGCCAGGCGGCGGGCCACCTCCTCGGTGTTGAGCCCGCGCTTCTCCAGCCACAGCCAGGCGTGCTGGCCGGTGCCGTCGGGCACGAAGCCCAGCACCTCCTCCACCGCGAAGTCCTCGGCCTGCACCCGGTAGCGGAACACACCCGCCGGCGGCCCCAGCGCCCGGGGCGGCGGCCCGGAAGGAGACAGCCAGTGCATGGGACGGTCAGCCGGTGGCCCCCAGCAGCGCCACCGCCAGCGCGGCGATGCCCTCGCCGCGCCCGGTGAAGCCCAGGCCCTCGGTGGTGGTGGCCTTGACGTTGACCCGCGCCGGGGCGATGCCCAGGTCCGCGGCCAGGTTGGCGCCCATGGCCTCCACGTGCGGCGCCAGCCGGGGCGCCTGCGCCACCACCGTGACGTCGGCGTTGATCACGGCCAGGCCCGCCTCCCGCGCCATGGCCGCCACCGCGCGCAGGAAGGTGCGGCTGTCGGCACCGCGCCAGCGCGGGTCGTCGTCGGGGAAGTGGCGCCCGATGTCGCCCAGCCCGGCGGCCCCCAGCACGGCGTCGCACAGGGCGTGGATCACCACGTCGCCGTCGGAATGGGCCTCGAGCCCCCGCTCGTGGGGAATGCGCACGCCGCCCAGGACCACGTGGTCCCCCGCGCCGAAGCGGTGCACGTCGAAGCCCTGCCCCACCCGGAACTCCATGCCGCTCACCCGCCGTCGTCCAGCCCGGTCTGCTGCGCGAGGCGCTCCTGGTCCTGCCGGCGGAGGAAGAAGGCGGCCAGGGCCAGGTCCTCGGGCAGCGTGATCTTGATGTTGTCGGCGTGGCCGGCCACCAGGCGCGGGGCCATGCCCGCGCGCTCCATGGCCGCCGCCTCGTCGGTGACCAGCTCGCCGGCGGCGATGGCCGCGGCCAGGGCCCCGCGCAGGGCCTCGAGCCGGAACATCTGGGGCGTGAGCGCGTGCCAGAGGTTGTCCCGATCCACGGTGGCGGCCACGCGGCCCTCGTTGTCTCCGCGCTTCATGGTGTCCCGCACCGGCACCGCCAGCAGGCCGCCCACGGGATCGCGCCCGAGGGTCCACACCAGCCGTTCCAGGTCCGCCGGCCGCACGCAGGGGCGGGCGGCGTCGTGAACCAGGACCCAGTCGGACCCGGCCGCCATGCCGGCCAGGTGCTCCAGGGCGGCGGCCACCGAATGGCAGCGCTCCGCGCCGCCGGTGACGGTGTACACCGGCACCGCGATCTCCACCTCCAGCTCCGGCCACCAGGGATCGTCGGGGGCCAGCGCCACCACGATGCCCTCCAGGCCGGGCAGGGTGGCCAGTCGTTCCAGGGTGTGCACCAGCACCGGCCGCCCTTCGAGGGCCAGGTACTGCTTGGGCGTGGTGCTCTGCATGCGGCGGCCGGCGCCGGCCGCGGGCACCACCCCCCACAGCGCGGGATCGCGGGCCCGCGCGCTCATGAGGGGATCCGGGGCCGGGTGCCGCGCGCGGTCACCGCCGGTGCGGCTCGACGAACTGGATGAACACCTCGTCGCGGCGGATCATGCCCATTTCGCCGCGGGCGCGCTCCTCGATGGCATCCAGCCCCTGCTTGAGGTCGCGCACCTCCGCGGCCAGCGCCCGGTTGCGGGCACGCAGGGCCTGGTTCTCGGCCCGCTGCGCCGCCACCGCCGCCTCCAGCCGCGCCACCGAGGCCAGGCTGCCCTCGCCCACCCACAGGTCCCATTGCAGGAGCAGGAAGAGTCCGCCGAGCAGGGTGAGGAGAAAGCGCATGGTCGCAACGGTGTTCAGGTGTCCTGGCGCAGATTATAGAACGCCGCGCGGCCCGGATACGAGGCGGCCGGGCCCAGGGCCTCCTGGATCCGCATGAGCTGGTTGTACTTGGCCACGCGGTCCGAACGCGACAGCGAGCCGGTCTTGATCTGGCCGGTGCCGGTGGCCACCGCCAGGTCGGCGATGGTGGTGTCTTCGGTCTCGCCCGAGCGGTGGGAGATGACCGCGGTGTAGCCGGCATCGCGCGCGGTGCGGATGGCGTCCAGGGTCTCGGTGAGGGTGCCGATCTGGTTGACCTTGATGAGGATGGAGTTGGCCACGCCGCGCTCGATACCCTGCCTGAGGATGGCGGTGTTGGTCACGAACAGATCGTCGCCCACCAGCTGCACCCGGCCGCCCAGGCGTTGCGTCAGCCGGCTCCAGCCTTCCCAGTCGTCCTCCGCCATGCCGTCCTCGATGGAGAGGATGGGATACCGGTCCACCCAGCCTTCCAGCACGTCGATGAACTCGTCCGCGCTCAGGCTGCGGCCTTCCGAGGCCAGCTCGTAGCGGCCGTCGCGGTAGAACTCGCTGGCGGCGGCGTCGATGCCGAGAAAGATGTCCTCGCCGGCACGGTAACCGGCCCGTTCCACCGCCTCCAGGATCACCTCGATGGCGGCCTCGTTGGACGGCAGGTCGGGGGCGAAGCCGCCCTCGTCGCCCACCGCGGTGTTGAGCCCGCGCCCGTGCAGGACCTTCTTCAGCGCGTGGAAGACCTCGGCCCCGTAGCGCACCGCCTCGGCCAGGTCCGGCGCGCCCACGGGCAGGATCATGAACTCCTGCAGGTCCACCGAGTTGTCGGCGTGGGCGCCGCCGTTGATGATGTTCATCATGGGCACCGGCAGGATGCAGGCCTCGGTCCCGCCCAGGTAGCGGTACAGGGGAACCCCCTGGTCGGCGGCGGCGGCCCTCGCCGCGGCCAGGGACACGGCGAGAATGGCGTTGGCCCCGAGGCGGCCCTTGTTCTCGGTGCCGTCCAGGGCGATCATGCGCCGGTCCAGGCCGGCCTGGTCCGCGGCATCGTGCCCCACCAGGGCATCACGGATCTCGCCGTTGACGTGGCCCACCGCCTTGAGCACGCCCTTGCCGCCGTAACGCCCGGGATCGCCGTCGCGCAGCTCGATGGCCTCGCGGGTGCCGGTGGAGGCCCCCGACGGCACCGCGGCGCGTCCCATGGCTCCCGATTCCAGGATCACGTCGGCCTCCACCGTGGGATTGCCGCGCGAATCGATGATCTCCCGGCCGATGACGGCCTTGATGCAACTGCCTCGCTTGGTCATGGATGTCTCGGTTCTTCCTGAATGGTTGTGGGATTCCGTGGCGCCGGGCACGCTCACCCGCCCCGGCGCAGCTCGTCCTCGATGAAGGGCCGGGCCTTGACCGTGCGGTCCAGCTCCAGCAGCGTCTGCAGCAACGCCTCCATGCGTCCCAGGGGCCAGGCGTTGGGTCCGTCCGACAGGGCCCGGTCCGGGTCCGGGTGGGTCTCCATGAACAGCCCCGCCACGCCCGCGGCCACCGCGGCCCGCGCCAGCACGGGGACGAACTCGCGCTGGCCGCCGGAGCGGCTGCCCTGCCCGCCCGGCTGCTGCACCGAGTGGGTGGCGTCGAACACCACCGGGCAGCCGGTGTCGCGCATCACGGCCAGCCCGCGCATGTCCGAGATCAGCGTGTTGTAGCCGAAGGAGACGCCGCGCTCGCACACCAGGATGCGGTCGTTGCCCGCGGCGCGGGCCTTCTCCACCACGTTGATCATGTCCCAGGGGGCGAGAAACTGGCCCTTCTTGATGTTGACCGGCCGCCCCTGCCGGGCCACGTTCTGGATGAAGTTGGTCTGGCGGCAGAGAAAGGCCGGCGTCTGCAGCACGTCGGCCACCGCCGCCACCTCGTCCAGGGGCGTGTCCTCGTGCACGTCGGTGAGCACCGGCACCCCCACCTCGTCCTTCACCTTCTGCAGGATGCGCAGCCCCTCCTCCACGCCGGGCCCGCGGAAGCTGTCATGGGCGGTGCGGTTGGCCTTGTCGAAGGAGGACTTGTAGATGAAGGGCACGCCCAGGCGCCCGGTGATGTCCCGCAGGGCCGCGGCCGTCTCCAGCGCCAGGGCCTCGCTCTCGATGACACAGGGACCCGCGATCAGGAACAACGGCCGGTCGTTGCCGGCCGGGAATCCGCACAGCTCCATCATACCGTGGCCGCCTCGGCGGCGGTGTTCTCGCGCACCGCGCGGGCGGCGCGGATGAAGCCGTTGAACAGCGGGTGTCCGTCGCGGGGCGTGGAGGTGAACTCGGGGTGGAACTGGCAGGCCACGAACCAGGGATGGTCGGCGATCTCCACCACCTCCACCAGGTTGCCGTCCACCGAGGTCCCGGCGATGACCAGTCCCGCGGCCTCGAGCACGTCGCGGTAGCGGTTGTTGAACTCGTAGCGGTGGCGGTGGCGCTCGACGATGCGCTCGCGCCCGTAGGCCTCGCGCACCCGGGTCCCCGGCGCCAGCAGGCACGGCTGTCCGCCCAGGCGCATGGTGCCGCCCAGGTCGGAATCCTCGCTGCGGCGCTCGATGGTGCCGTCCTTGTCCTGCCACTCGGTGATGAGGGCGATGACCGGGTGTGGGGTATCGCGCCGGAACTCGGTGCTGTGGGCGTCCTCCAGTCCGGCCACGTCACGGGCATACTCGATGACGGCCACCTGCATCCCCAGGCAGATGCCCAGGTAGGGCACGCCGTGGGTGCGGGCATAACGCACCGCCGCCACCTTGCCCTCCACGCCGCGCTCGCCGAATCCGCCCGGCACCAGGATGGCGTCCATGCCCTCCAGGCAGCCGGTGCCGTTGCGCTCGATGTCCTCGGAATCGAGATAGGTGATGTCCACCTGCGTGCGGGTGTGGATGCCGGCGTGGATCAGCGCCTCCGACAGCGACTTGTAGGACTCGGTGAGGTTGACGTACTTGCCCACCATGGCCACCTTCACCCTCCCCTCCGGGTGCCGCTGGGCCTCCACCACCGCGTCCCACTCCGAGAGGTCGGCGGGGCGGGCCTGGATGCGCAGGCGGTCCACCACGATGTCGTCCAGCCCCTGCTCGTGCAGCAGGCGCGGGATCTTGTAGATGCTGTCCACGTCGATGGCGGCGATCACCGCCCGCTCCTCGACGTTGGTGAACAGGGAGATCTTGCGCCGCTCGTCGTCGGGGATGGGCCGGTCGGCACGGCACAACAGCACGTCGGGCTGGATACCGATGGACCGCAGCTCCTTGACCGAGTGCTGGGTGGGCTTGGTCTTGAGTTCGCCCGAGGTGGGAATGTACGGCAGCAGGGTGAGGTGGATGTAGGCCACGTTGTCACGGCCCAGCTCCAGTCCCATCTGCCGGATGGCCTCGAGAAACGGCAGCGACTCGATGTCGCCCACCGTGCCGCCGATCTCCACCATCGCCACCTCGGCCCCCTCGGCGCCGGCCAGGATGGACTCCTTGATGGCATCGGTGATGTGGGGGATCACCTGCACCGTGCCCCCCAGGTAGTCGCCCCGCCGCTCCTTGCGGATGACGTCGGCATAGATGCGGCCGGTGGTGAAGTTGTTGCGCCGGGTCATGGTGGTGCGCACGAAGCGCTCGTAATGCCCCAGGTCCAGGTCGGTCTCGGCCCCGTCCTCGGTGACGAACACCTCGCCGTGCTGGAACGGGCTCATGGTGCCCGGATCCACGTTGATGTAGGGGTCCAGCTTGAGGAGGGTGACCTTGATGCCGCGCGCTTCGAGGATGGCGGCCAGGGAGGCGGAGGCGATGCCCTTCCCGAGAGAGGACACGACGCCACCGGTAATAAAAACGAATTTCGTCATCCAGCCGCCGGGGTGATCCTGGGAGGCGGCCCGCGCCACATCCCGATACCGTTATTGTCGTCGTTTTGCCGCGGTGTTTCAATCGCCCGCCGCCAGCGGGACCAGCTCGA
>JALUTW010000412.1 GCA_027021685.1 Chromatiales bacterium
GGCTGCGCCCGGATGCCAAGAGCCAGGTGACCTTCATCTACGAGGGCACCGAGCCGGTGGGGGTGGACGCGGTGGTGCTCTCCACCCAGCACGCGCCGGACGTCTCCCAGGACGACCTGCACGAGGCGGTGATGGAGGAGATCATCAAGCCGGTGCTGCCGGCGGAATGGCTCTCCCGCGACACCCGCTACTACATCAATCCCACCGGGCGTTTCGTCATCGGCGGGCCGGTGGGGGACTGCGGACTCACCGGGCGCAAGATCATCGTCGACACCTACGGCGGCATGGCCCGCCACGGCGGCGGCGCCTTCTCCGGCAAGGACCCGACCAAGGTGGACCGCTCCGCCGCCTACGCCGCCCGCTACGTGGCCAAGAACATCGTCGCCGCGGGCCTGGCCGACCGCTGCGAGGTCCAGGTCTCCTACGCCATCGGCGTGGCCGAGCCCACGTCCATCATGGTGGAGACCTTCGGCACCGGCCGCATCCCCGACGACCGCATCGCGCTCCTGGTGCGCGAGCACTTCGATCTGCGGCCCAAGGGGCTGATCAAGATGCTGGACCTGCTGCGGCCCATCTACCGCCGCACCGCCGCCTACGGCCACTTCGGCCGCATGGAAGCGGAGTTCACCTGGGAGCACACGGACAGGGCCGAGCTGCTGCGCGACGCCGCCGGCGTCAAGCTGCCCGCGGCGGCCGGCTGAGGCATCGGACCACGGAGGCCGCCCGCCCGCGACAGGAACACCGCACCGGACCCGAGGGGCGCTGCAGCCCCGGCGCTGAACGGGTGTCCCGCCATGGCGTGTATTCCACGCATGGCCGGGCCCCGTTCAGTGCCGGGGTCAGGCTCGGGTCCGGTGACCGACAGGACAACGGCGCTCATTCATCTTTGAATTCCCGTGGAAGGAGAATGACATGAACGCTGTCACCGATTCCGGCTTCACCGACTACAAGGTCGCCGACATCTCCCTGGCCGAGTGGGGGCGCAAGGAGATCGCCATCGCCGAGAGCGAGATGCCCGGCCTCATGGCGGTGCGGGAGGAATACCGCGACCAGCAGCCGCTCAAGGGGGCCCGCATCTCCGGCTCCCTGCACATGACCATCCAGACCGCCGTGCTCATCGAGACCCTGGTGGAGCTGGGCGCGGAGGTGCGCTGGGCCTCGTGCAACATCTACTCCACCCAGGACCATGCCGCCGCCGCCATCGCCGCCCGCGGCATCCCGGTGTTCGCCTGGAAGGGCGAGACCATCGACGAGTACTGGTGGTGCACCGAGCAGGCCCTCACCTGGCCCGGCGGTGACGGCCCCAACATGATCCTCGACGACGGCGGCGATGCCACCCTGCTCATCCACAAGGGCGTGGAGTTCGAGCGCGCCGGCGCGGTGCCCGAGCCCAAGGCCGGCGACAACGAGGAATGGACCGCCGTGCTCAACCTGCTCAAGCGCAGCCTGGAGCGGGACCCGAAGAAGTGGACCACCATCGCCGGGCGCATCCGCGGTGTGACCGAGGAGACCACCACCGGCGTGCACCGGCTCTACCAGATGGAGGAAAGCGGCGAGCTGCTGTTCCCGGCCATGAACGTCAACGACTCGGTCACCAAGAGCAAGTTCGACAACCTCTACGGCTGCCGCGAGTCCCTCATCGACGGCATCAAGCGCGCCACCGACGTGATGATCGCCGGCAAGATCTGCGTGGTGCTGGGCTACGGCGACGTGGGCAAGGGCTGTGCCCAGGCCTTCCGCGGCATGGGGGCCACGGTGTGGGTGACCGAGATCGATCCCATCTGCGCCCTGCAGGCGGCGATGGAGGGCTACCGCGTGGTGACCATGGACGAGGCCGCCAGCCAGGGCGACATCTTCGTCACCGCCACCGGCAACGTCAACGTCATCACCCACGACCACATGAAGGCGATGAAGAACGAGGCCATCGTCTGCAACATCGGCCACTTCGACTCCGAGATCGACATCGCCTCCCTGCGCCAGTACACCTGGGAGAACATCAAGCCGCAGGTGGACCACGTGATCTTCCCCGACGGCAAGCGGATCATCGTCCTGGCCGAGGGCCGGCTGGTGAACCTGGGCTGCGCCACGGGGCATCCCAGCTTCGTCATGTCGGCCTCGTTCACCAACCAGGTCATCGCCCAGATGGAGCTGTTCAACCACGCCGACCGCTACGAGAAGAAGGTCTACGTCCTGCCCAAGAAGCTGGACGAGAAGGTGGCACGGCTGCACCTGGACAAGCTGGGCGCGCACCTGACCCGGCTCACCCCGGAGCAGTCGGAGTACCTGGACATCCCCATCGACGGGCCGTACAAGCCGGATCACTACAGGTACTAGACAGGGGCTAGGGACTGGGGACTGGGTTCTGGGTAGCTGGGACGGCCGGGGGCCGGGGGAACCTCAAACATGGTGATTCTACCCGGCACCCAGCACCCAGCACCCAGCACCCAGCACCTAGCACCTAGCACCTAGCACCCCAAAGAATACGGAACCGGGACCTTGGATTCGCAGAAGAAGTATCCCAGGAGCTTCAGCTTCGAGTTCTTCCCCCCGCGCACGCCCGAGGGCGCCGACAAGCTGCGCCGGGTGCGCGACGAGCTGGGCGCGCTGGGTCCCGAGTTCTTTTCCGTCACCTTCGGTGCCGGCGGCAGCACCCAGCAGGGCACGCTGGAGACGGTGCTGGAGATCCAGGCCGCGGGCTTCGAGGCCGCCCCCCACATCTCCTGCATCGGCACCGGCCGCGACACCATCCGCGAGCTGCTGGAGACCTACTGCGGCCACGGCATCCGCCGCCTGGTGGCGCTGCGCGGGGACATCCCCTCCGGCGCCGGGGTGGGCGGGCCCGGCGAGTTCCGCTACGCCAACGAGCTGGTGGCCTTCATCCGCGAGACCTTCGGCGATCACTTCCACATCGAGGTGGCGGCCTACCCCGAGTTTCACCCCCAGGCACCCTCGGCCCAGGCCGACCTGGCCAACTTCAGGCGCAAGGTGGAGGCCGGGGCGGACAGCGCCCTGACCCAGTACTTCTACAATCCCGACGCCTACTTCCGCTTCGTGGACGACTGCGAGAAGCTGGGCGTGGACCTGCCCATCGTGCCCGGCATCATGCCCATCACCAACTACGTCCAGCTGGCCCGCTTCTCCGACGCCTGCGGCGCCGAGATCCCGCGCTGGATCCGCAAGCGCCTGGAGGGCTTCGGTGACGACCGCGAGGCCATCACCGCCTTCGGCCTCGACGTGGTCACCGAGCTGTGCCGCCGGCTGCTGGAAGGCGGTGCCCCGGGCCTGCACTTCTACACCATGAACCGGGTGGAACCCACGCGGACCATATGGAAGAATCTCGGGCTGGGTGTCCCTGCCCGGGCCGACCGCTAGACAGTTGTTCCGGAGTCCCGGCCACCGCGGCCTGATCGCGGCCGCGTGATGACAACGCAGAGGGCGCGGAGGCGCAGAGTGCGCAGAGAGGAACAATAAACGGTGCAGCGGCCTCGTCAGAACGTGTGATAGCCACGAACCCGTGCCGAAAACAGGGATGCAGTTGCGCCCCGGGCGACCACGCGTCTCCATGGAACCGCTGCAATTTCGCCGGACCCCAGCCATGAAGTGACACCTGGGTGCCTGCGCCTCGCCCCGGTTCTCTCCGACGCAAGGCGGGAAAAAAGGTGTCAAAAAGCTCCAAATGGGGAATAGGGCGTCCCGGTGCATGAAACGACGGTCCCCTCTCCCGCCGGGAGAGGGACAGGGTGAGGGGATCGAGAACCTGCACCACAATATCCTCGTGATCCTTGGCGTTCTTGTGTTGATACGGAATAAAATGGCGCTGCCACTCATGCACGGGTAAGCTTCTCCATGCCCAGCACCAACGCCGACATTGCCGCCCGGGATCTCAGGGTCCTCTGGCACCCCTGCACCCAGATGAAGGACCACGAGTGGCTGCCGCTGGTGCCCATCGCCCGCGGCGAGGGCGTGTGGCTGTACGACTTCGATGGCAGGCGCTACCTGGACGCCATCTCCTCCTGGTGGGTCAACCTGTTCGGGCACGCCAATCCGCGCATCAGCGAGGCGGTGGCGGCACAGGCCCGGACCCTGGAGCACGTGATCCTGGCCGGCTTCACCCACGAGCCGGTGGTGCGCCTGTCGGAACGGCTGGTGGAAATCACCCCGCCCGGGCTCACCCGCTGCTTCTATGCCGACAACGGATCATCGGCCATGGAGGTGGCGCTCAAGATGAGCTTCCACTACTGGCAGAACCGCGGCCGGCGGGAGAAGCGGCGCTTCATCACCCTGGCCAACAGCTACCACGGCGAGACCCTGGGTGCGCTGGCGGTGGGTGACGTGGCCCTGTACAAGGACACCTACGGCCCGCTGCTCATGGACGTGCTCACCGCGCCCTCGCCGGACTGCTTCCATCGCGAGCCGGGAGAGTCCTGCGCCGACTACAGCCGGCGCCGGTTCGCGGACATGGCCGAGCTGCTGGAGCGCCACGCACACGAGGTGTGCGCGGTGGTGGTGGAACCCCTGGTGCAGTGCGCGGGCTACATGCGCATGTACGACCCGGTGTACCTGAGGCTGCTGCGCGAGGCCTGCGACGCCCACGGCGTGCACCTCATCGCCGACGAGATCGCGGTGGGCTTCGGCCGCACCGGCACCCTGTTCGCCTGCGAGCAGGCCGGCATCAGCCCCGACTTCATGTGCCTGTCCAAGGGGCTCACCGGCGGCACCCTGCCGCTGGCCGTGACCCTGACCACGGACGAGATCTACGGCGCCTTCTACGACGACTACGAGAAGCTCACCGCCTTCCTCCACTCCCACAGCTACACCGGCAACCCCCTGGGCTGTGCCGCGGCCCTGGCGACCCTGGACATCTTCGAGGACGATGACGTGATCCGGCGCAACCGGGACAAGGCGGCCCGCCTGGCGCAGGCGGCCGCCCCCCTGGCCGAACACCCGCACGTGGGCGAGGTGCGCCAGCACGGCATGATCCTGGCGGTGGAGATGGTGCGCGACAAGGCCACCCGCGAGCCCTGGCCCTGGCAGGAACGGCGCGGGCTCACCGTCTACCGCCACGGCCTGGAACACGGCGTGCTGCTGCGCCCCCTGGGCAACGTGATCTACTTCATGCCGCCCTACGTCATCACCGGCGACGAGATCGATTTCATGGTGGCGGTGGCGGCCGAAGGCATCGATCTGGCCACACAATAATAGGGGCGAGGGGCGAGGGGCGAGGGAGGAACACAGTGTCGTGTGCATGGTAAGAATATGCAACACAGGGGACCTTGCTCAATGGACCATGTAAACCACTGCCCCGTCCTGCCCCGCCCCTCGGCCCCCGCCCCTCGGCCCTGAACGAACGCATGCGCGTGCCCCGCCTCCATGTCCCCCAGGCCCTGGTGCCCGGCACCGAGCTGGAGCTGGACCCGCGCGCCGCGCGCCACTGCGCCACGGTGCTGCGCCTGCGCGCGGGCGCCCCGGTGATCCTGTTCGACGGCGAGGGCACGGAGGCCGCCGGGCGCCTGGTCCTGGTCGGCCGCGGCACGGCGCGGGTGCAGGTGGAGGCCCTGCGCGATCCCCTCCCCGAGCCGGCGCTGGCCCTGCACCTGGTCATGGGCCTGGCCCGGGGGGAACGCATGGACTGGGTGATCCAGAAGGCGGTGGAGCTGGGCGTGCATTCCATCACCCCGGTGATCACCGAGCGCAGCGTGGTGCGCCTGCGCGAGGACAACCGGCGGCGGCGCATGGATCACTGGCGGGGCGTGCTCGTCGGTGCCTGCGAACAGTGCGGCCGCGCGCGCCTGCCCGCCCTGCACGAGCCGCTGGCCCTGGCCGATTACCTGGCGCAGCCGGCCCGCGGCCTGCGCCTGGTGCTGTCACCGGCGGGAGAAACCGGGCCCCACCGGCTGCAGGCCGCACACGCCGCCGAGCTGCTCATCGGCCCGGAGGGGGGCCTGGCCCCGCACGAGCACGAGGCGGCCGCCGCGGCCGGCTTCACCGCCCTGCGTCTGGGACCGCGGATCCTGCGCACCGAGACCGCAGCCGTGGCCGCCCTGGCCTGCCTCCAGGTGCTGTGGGGGGATATGGGGGCTGGGGGCTAGGGGCTAGGCGCTAGGGACGAGGGACGAGGGACGAGGGACGAAGGACGAGGGGTTAGGAGCTGGCTGCGAGGGATGGAGCGCCGAGCCCCGGCAGGGCACCGATTGTAGAGCCGGATCCTGCCGGACAGCTCCCGGTGCCGGTGCCTCACGGACAGAGCACTTTTCATTCCTCTGCGTCCTCTGCGCCTCTGCGTCTCTGCGTTGAATATCACGTGCCTGGCTAAGTGCTCCCCCAGCCCCTCGTCCCTAGCGCCTAGCCCCTAGCCCCTTCAGAGATTGAGCAGCTTGGTGATGCGCCGCTCCAGGTCGTCGATGTCGGGGACCATCACCGGGACCTCGCCCAGGCGGGCATAGCAGGCCACCGCGGGCGCCGGCACCGCCACCTCCAGGTCGGGGGTGATGAGGGATTCGTTGACCACCCGGAGCTGGGGGATGCCCTGGGTCAGGATCCCCACGTAGGGCATCCGGGCGTTGCCGTTGAGGGTGTTGAGCACGGCGGTGCGGCTGGCGGGGCCGGGCGGGGCCGGCTCGCCGCCCAGCACGGACTCGAAGGAGACCACCGGCACCTGGTGCTCGCGCCAGTTGAGCAGGCCCAGGAACCAGTCGGGGGTGTCC
>JALUTW010000413.1 GCA_027021685.1 Chromatiales bacterium
AACCCAGCAGGTACGGCTCGGTGGGCATGAGCTCGGAGTTCTTCTTTTCCGGCTCGATGTTCTCACCCACCCAGATACCGCACTGGCCCACGCACATGTCGAGGAAGTCCTCCCAGGCCTCGGCCTCCAGGTGCTTCACCTCGCGCGGGGACAGGGTCTCGCGCAGCTTGGCCAGGGCGGTCACGGTGTCCATGTAGATGGGACCGCGGCCTTCCTTCATCTCCTTGAGCATGAGGTGGTTGCGCAGGCACGACGCCGGGACCGCCGCCTGGCCATAGGGCGGGTAGTCGTCGAGCAGCTCCTTGTTGCGCTCCATGTACACCTCGCCGAAGGCGTTGATGGCCTTGGCCTTGAACAGGAGGAACCAGGCGCCCACGGGGCCGTAGCCATCCTTGAAGCGGGCGGGCACGAAGCGGTTCTCCATCATGGTCAGCTCGGCGCCGGCCTCGGCCGCCATGGCGTAGGTGGAACCGGCGTTCCACACCGGGTACCAGGCACGGCCCGTGCCCTCACCCACGGAGCGGGGACGGAAGATGTTCACCGCGCCGCCGCACACCAGCAGGCAGGCCTTGAACTTGTACACGTAGAGCTTGTGCTCACGCACCGAGAAGCCGACGGCACCGGCGACCCGGTTGCTGTCGTTCTTGTCGTTGACCAGCTTGACGATGAACACGCGCTCCTGGATGTTCTCGATGCCCAGGGCCTTCTTGGCGGCCTCGGCGACGATCCACTTGTAGGACTCGCCGTTGATCATGATCTGCCACTTGCCCGAGCGCACCGGCTTGCCACCGTCCTTCAGCGGGGGCAGGCCCTCGGCGCCGTTGTGGCGCTCGCCGTTTTCGTCGGTCTTCCAGATGGGCAGGCCCCATTCCTCGAACAGGTGCACCGACTCGTCCACGTGGCGGCCCAGGTCGTAGGCCAGGTCGTCACGGGTGATGCCCATGAGGTCGTTGGAGACCATGCGGGCGTAGTCGGCCGGGTCCTGCTCGGTGCCGATATAGGTGTTGATGGCCGACAGGCCCTGGGCCACGGCACCGGAGCGATCCATGGCGGCCTTGTCCACCAGTTTGATCTTCAGGTCACGGCCCAGTTCCTTGGCGGCCGCCTTGGCCCAGGGGCCGATCTCGTAAGCGGCGCCGCAGGCGGCCATGCCGCCACCGATGATGAGGATATCGACCTCCTCCTCGATAACCTCGGGATTGCCAAATTCTCCAGCCATTTGTCTTCTACCTCTGCTCTTATTGACTCGATTCGTGAAAAACGGCGCTTACAGGCGGATGAGCTCGCTGCGGTCGCCGGCGCGGTAACCGTTGACGTTGCAGAAGAAGCCCGGCTCCTCGATCTTGGACAGATCGGCCTCCGGCTTGCCGCCGTACGGGTCAATGGAGCCCTCCGGCGTGGTGCGGATGGGGAACTTGAAGCGCTTCATGTTGCCGTTGCGGAACTTGATGGTCCACATGATGGAATCGGTACCGCGCAGGGGCTGCACCGAGCCGCCCAGGGGCACGATATCGGCGTAGTGGCGGCACTCGATGGCCTGCTGCGGGCAGATCTTGACGCAGCTGTAGCACTCCCAGCACTGCTCGGGCTCCTGGTTGTAGGCCTTCATGGCGTGGCCGGTCTCGGAACCGTCCTTGTCCAGGCGCATCAGGTCGTGCGGGCAGATGTACATGCACGCGGTCTTGTCCTGACCCTTGCAGCCGTCGCACTTGTCTGTACGTACGTAGGTAGGCATGTCTCAGACTCCTCTGTGTTGTCTTGCTAGCAAGTCGCAAACGCAATTTGCCCCGCGCCGTCGCCGCCGCGGGGCAAATTCCTCATTTGGCCGAGTGGCCGGTGAGCTTGACCTCCACCTTTTCGTGATCGGCCAGGCTCGCGTAGTACTCCCTCAGGATCGCCAGCACTTCCGGACGCGAGAAGTGGTCGGGGACCTCGCTGCCCTCGGACAGGGCCTTGCGCAGCTTGGTCCCGGACAACAACAGGCGGTCTGAGGCATCGTGCGGGCAGGTCTTCATGGAGGCCATGCCCTCGCACTTGTTGCACCAGAAGGTCCAGTCGATCTTGAGCGGCTGGGTCTCCAGCGCGTCCTTGGGAATCTCGTCGAAGATGTGGTGGGCGTCGAAGGGCCCGTAGTAGTCGCCCACGCCGGCATGGTCGCGGCCCACGATGAGGTGGGAGCAGCCGTAGTTCTGGCGGAACAGGGCGTGCAGCAGGGCTTCGCGCGGACCGGCATAGCGCATGTCCAGCGGATAGCCGGCCTGGATCACGGTGTTGTCCACGAAGTACTTCTCGATGAGCACCGCGATGGCCCGGGTCCGCACGTCGGCCGGAATGTCGCCCGGCTTGAGCTTGCCCAGCAGCGAGTGGATGAGCACGCCATCGCAGATCTCGATGGCGATCTTGGCTAGGTACTCGTGGGACCGGTGCATGGGGTTGCGGGTCTGGAAGGCGGCGATGGTTTTCCAGCCGCGGCGCTCGAACTCGGCCCGGGTCTGGGCCGGGGTCATGAACTGCTCGCCGTACTCCTCGGGGAAGCCGCCCTGGGACAGGACCTTGATGGGGCCGGCCAGGTTCACCTCTCCCTGCTCCATGACCATCTTGACCCCGGGGTGCTCCAGGTCGGTGGTCTTGTACACCTGCATGCACTCGTGGGCCTTGTCGATGGTGTACTTTTCGGTGATCTTCATGGTGGCCAGGATCTCGTCGCGCTCCGGGTCGTAGAGTGCGATTTCCTGGCCGGCCTTGAGGGTGTCGGCGGTGGCCTTGTCGGTGGACAGGGTGACCGGAATGGGCCAGAACAGCCCGTTGGCCATCTTCATGCCGTCGCACACGCCCTCCCAGTCGGCGCGGGTCATGAAGCCCTCCAGCGGCGTGAAGCCGCCGATGCCCATCATGATGATGTCGCCCGCCTCGCGGGAGCTGACGTTGACCCTGGGCAGGGACTGGGCGCGCTTGCGCTCCTCGGCGAGGGCCTCGCCCTCGAGCAGCAGCGGCTTCAGCTCGCCGCCGCCATGGGGATTGACCAGTTTCGACATAATCTCCCTCTTAGCCCCAAGTGGAAAGGTGTGAAAAAGTGGTTGTTGTCCTTGCGATCTGACCGCGCGCGGAAGGCGGGCGGGCGAATCGGGGAGACATAAGCTATCGCCATCGGTGGCCCAAGTAAAGAAAAAGCGGGGCCTGCGACCATAGCAATCCCTTGGCTGCGCATAAGCTGGGCTTATTGTTATATTGTTCGTTAAATCAACGAGTTGGGGGTGTTTTTCGGCGTGCAGTAGTTGTCCAAAACGCTCGGATAATGACGGTGGGGCAAAGAAAAACGCGCCCCCGGAGGGGCGCGTTTTCATCGAGGTCCTGAGGGCTCAGGCGGCCTGGTATTGTTCCTTGGCCTTGCGCGCGGCCGCGGCCTCCTCCGGGGAGTAGGCGGCACCGGACCACAGCATCTCGTAGGCGATCTCCTCGTTGCCGTTCTCGCACAGTTCAAGCACCTGCTTGAACAGGGGCTGGAAGGTCTCGGACTTGTGGGATTCCTCGTGGTCCTCGAAGCTGCGCCAGAAGGTCACGATGAGGGCCTCGCGCCCCTTGAGCGGGCTCTCCACCGCCTTGCCGATGGTGGAGCCCTCGTTGGACACCTGGCCGCTGTTGAGGGCCACGAAGCCGCCGATGAAGCCGGTATCCGAGTGATAGGTCTTGACGTTCTCGCACAGGTACGCCACGCGCTCCTGCAGGTCGTCGATGGTGTACTCGGGCTTGAGGATCACCCGGTTGATGGTGATGACCCCATCGGCAGGAAAGTTGGGAATGAATCCGGACATGGCACACCTCCAAAGACGTACTGTTATTACTACATTACCGATTTCTAATATACAGGCATAAGATTTATTTTCAAGGCAATTAAAATTACAAATATACTAGGGGAATTCAGCGGAACGCCGGGATCGCCGCCATGCCGTGATCCAGGGCGGCGTGCAGGGCCCCGCGATCCAGGGGATGGGCGAGCAGTCCCACGCCCGGCGGCAGGCCGCCGCGGCGGGTGATCTCCGCCGGTCCCATCATGGTCAGGACGATGATGCGCTGGGCCGGCAGCAGCCCGTGCCGGTCGAGCTCCCACACGATACCGAAGCCGTCCAGTCCCGGCATCATGAGCTCCAGCAGCAGCAGGTGGGGATCGTGACGGCCCAGGCACACCAGGGCCTCGCAACCGCCGGCTGCGGTGACGACCCGGGCCCCGCGCCGCCAGGTGAGTACCTCCAGGCGCAGGATGTCCCGAAGCTGGGCGTCGTCCGCCGCCAGCAGGATCCGGGGCGGTTCGTTCGGGCCGCCGTTCATGGTCCGGTCTTGCCCAGCCAGTCCGGCCAGCGGCGCCTGATCTCCTCGCCCAGGGTCATGGGATCGAACGGCTTGGCCAGCACGCCGGCCGCGCCCTGGGCGCAGAAGCGGGCGGCCTCGTCCTCTCCCGCATGGGCGGTGAGGAAGACCACCGGCACCCGGGCCAGCCCCGGCTGGGCACGCAGCGCGACCAGGGTGGCCGGACCGTCCATGCCCGGCAGGCTGGCATCGAGCAGGATCAAGTGGGGCGCAAAGCCCGGTGCCAGCGTCACCGCCTCCTCGCCGCTGGCGCACAGCAGCAGCCGGAACCCGGCCACGGTCTCCAGGGCCAGGCGCGCCACCGCCTGGATGTCGGGGTCGTCCTCCACGTACAGGATGCGTTCGAGGACCGGTTCATTGCTCACGGGCACCTCCGCGGGCACGCACGAGGGCGTGCCCATGGCCACTGTATCGCGCGGCCCGGGGCAAAGTTTAGCTTTTCGCTCGGGCAAAAGGGCCCCGGGCCGGCGCAGGGGCGCCCCGCCCGCAAGCCGGGCGCACGAGCATCTGGCCCGGTGCCTCGCACGAGGTGAAGGCGGGCCCTGGCAGGCTCCCGTCAGCGCAGGTAGAGGAACAGAGAGGCATTGCCCCGGCGCAGGTTGAGCAGCAGCGCCCGCCGCCCGCGCACCGCCTTGGCCAGCTCGGCCACGTTGCGCACCACCCGGCGGTTGGCGGCGGTGATGAGATCCCCCGGGCGCAGTCCCGCCGCGGCCGCGGGGCTGCCGGCGGCCACCTCGGCCACCAGCACCCCGGAGGCGTCGCTGTCCATCTCGTCCGCGTCCATGAGCCTGGCCCCGGCCAGGTGCGGGTGCAGCTTCCCGCCGGCATGGCTGGGCGGCTTGCGCGGCGGCTCCACCCGGGCGGTGATGGTGTGATCGCGGCCGTCGCGCAGCACGCGCAGCTTCACCTCCGTGCCCACCTCCAGCAGGCCGATGATGGTGCGCAGCGCGTTGGCGTTGCTCACCGGCCGGCCGTTGATGGCCACCACCACGTCACCGGGCTTGAGCCCTGCACGGGCCGCGGCCGAGCCCTTGCGCACCCGGGTGATCACGGCGCCGCGCACGCCCGGGCCGATGCCGAAGGCCTGGGCCAGGGCCGGGGTCAGGTCCTGGGCCTGGGCCCCCAGTGCGCCGCGCTGCACCGCGCCGTGCTCGATGAGCTGGCGCATGATCTGGGCCGCCATGCGGATGGGAATGGCGAACCCGATACCCACGTTGCCGCCGCTGCGGGACAGGATGGCGGTGTTGATGCCCACCAGCTCGCCGCGCAGGTTCACCAGGGCACCGCCCGAGTTGCCGGGGTTGATGGAGGCGTCGGTCTGGATGAAATCCTCGTAGCCCTCGATGCCCAGGCCGGAGCGGCCCACCGCCGAGACGATGCCCGAGGTCACCGTCTGGCCCAGCCCGAAGGGGTTGCCGATGGCCACCACGAAGTCGCCCACCCGCACCTGGTCCGAGTCGGCCATGGGAATGGCGGTGAGCCCCACCGCCTCCACCTGGATCACGGCCACGTCGGTCTCCGGATCCGCCCCCACCAGCCGGGCCGTGAGGCTGCGGCCGTCATGCAACGTGACCGTGATCTCGTCGGCCTTGTCGATGACATGGTGGTTGGTGAGGATGTAGCCCGCCCCGGCGTCCACCACCACGCCCGATCCCAGGCTGTGGGCCTGGCGCCGGCGGCGCGGCGCCGGCAGGTTGAAGAACTCGCGAAAGAAGGGATCGGCCAGCAGCGGGTTGTCCGCCACCGGCACCGTCGCGGTGGTGGCGATGTTCACCACCCCGGGCAGCACCCGCTCCAGCATGGGGGCCAGGGTGGGCAGGGGCTGGCCCTGGCTGTCGGTGGCGGGCAGGGCGGCGGCGGCGGACAGGGGCAGCAGCAGAACGAGCAGCGCCGCCCGGAGCGGGCGGCGGGCGAGGGCGAAAAACCTCATCGACTCTCCGGTTCGCGGTTGGGTTCGTGGGAAGCGGATGCAGGCCGGATCCCCGGCGCCTTACAGGGACATGAGATGAACGGGGGCGGACAAAGTTCCGCCCCGCGGGTCAGCGGGCCTGGACCTTGATGCGCCGGCGCCGGGCGCCCTGTTGCTTGGGCAGGGTGACGGTGAGCACGCCGCGGCGGTAGCGGGCCCTGGCCCGGGACTCGTCCACCGCCGCCGGCAGGGGAATGGCGCGCTCGAACTGCCCGTAGGCGCATTCCATTATATAGAAGTTCCCTTCCTTGCGGCTGTCCTCCACCCGCTTCTCTCCCCGCACCACCAGGTAGCCCTCGGTCACCGACAGGTCGAAGTCCTCGCTCTCCATGCCCGGGGCCTCCAGGCGCACGATGACCTC
>JALUTW010000414.1 GCA_027021685.1 Chromatiales bacterium
GCCGGCGCCTGGCGGCGGTCAGCGGCCTGCCGGTGGCCCGCGCCCGGCAATGCGAGGCCACCGCCCAGGGCGCCGCCCGCCTGGCCGCCCGCCTCGCGGCCGGCGATGCCGCCTGGCCGGGCTTTGCGCCGGAGCGGGTGTTCACTCCCGAGCCCGATCCCGGCCTCGCCCGGCGCCGGACCGCCTGGCGCGAGGCCCTGTACCGGGCCCTGTCGGAGTGACGCCGGTGTCCGGGACCGGCCCCCCGTCGCCCGCCGGCGGCAGGCGCAGGGTGGCGGTGTTCGCCACCGGCCGGGGCGGCGGCAGCCACCGCCGCAGGCGGGCCAGGGCCCGGGCCGCGGTGGCGCGGTAGGTGGTGAGCTTGCCGCCATAGAGCCCCAGCACCCGCGGCACCCGCGGGTCCTGGTGAAACAGCGTCTCGCGCCGGCGGTGGAAGATCTCGCGTCCGCCGGCGGGCAGCACCCGCAGGCCGGCGAAGGCCGACAGTCGCCGCCCGTCCGCGGACGGGAAGTGGGCATCGTGGACCGCCTGCAGGTAGTCCAGCTCCCGGGCCAGCGGCTCCACGTTCCCGGGATCGCCGTGAAAGGGCGTCTCGGTGGTGCCCACCAGGGTGCAGCCCCGCCAGGGCATGACGAACACCGCGCGCCCGTCCGCGGCCTCCACGTAGTACACCGCCGACGGCGCCGGCCGGTCCAGCACCAGGTGCGCCCCCTGCACCAGCTCCACCGCCGGGCCCGGCACCCCGGGTGCGATGCGGGCCTGGACCGCGTTGGCCCAGGGCCCGGCGGCGTTGACCAGGGCCCGGCAGCGGAGCCGGCCGCTGCCGGCGGCCCCGGCGAACTCCGCGGTCACCGCCCGGGCATCGGCCCGGGCCGCCACCAGCTCCGCCGGGCACAGCAGGCGCGCGCCGAGGGACTCGGCCGAGGCCAGCACCGCGCGGGTGAGCGCCGCGTCGTCGGTCTGGGCGTCATGGTAGCGGAACACCGCGCGCAGGCCCTCGCAGCGCAGGCCGTCCAGCCGCTCCCAGTGCGCGCGGGGCACGGCGGAAAACAGGTTCTCGCGCCGCAGCCCGCCCAGCAGGGCGTAGAGAGACAGCCCCGCGCGCACCTGCCAGGGCCGGCGCCGGCTGCGGGCGTAGAGCGGAATGTGAAACGGCACCAGCCGCACCAGGTGCGGCGCGATGCCCAGCAGGATGCGGCGCTCCCGCAGCGACTCGTGCACCAGCCGGAACTGGCCGCTCTCCAGGTACCGGAGGCCGCCGTGCACCAGCTTGGAGGAGCGGCTGGAAGTGCCCGCCGCCGGGGCCCGCGCCTCCAGCACCGTGACCGAGTACCCCGCCGCGGCCGCGGCCTGGGCCACGCCGGCGCCGTGGATCCCGGCGCCCACCA
>JALUTW010000415.1 GCA_027021685.1 Chromatiales bacterium
ATTCCATACCGGAATTTTCAATCAAAAAAAGAGTTGATTGTCTATCTCAATAGTCCGTGAAAGTTTTTAATGCATAAAAGGGTGAAAGTTTTAAGTTTGAGGTTTGCAACCAAACAAAAAACAATCACCCAATGAGTACAAGACTCATCAATGCAATACTGGGAAAAATACCCGGGATGAACAAGTGGCGCAAAGATTTTATTTGCCATGTTCTTCACCTTTTTCTCTCCATTCGAGGGAGGCACAACTTTGAAAACATGGAGCGTTATGGCACTTACAATGAATGCAGTTACCGACAAAATTTTGAGAAGCACTTCGACTTTGCACGTTTCAATCAGGAACTCATCGATCAGGTCTGTGGACCAGTTCGCATAGCTGCTTTTGATCCATGTTATTTGTCCAAGAGTGGCAAACACACACCAGGGGTAGGTTGGCATTGGTCCGGCAGTGCCGGCAAGGCCAAATGGGGACTGGAAATCGGGGGACTTGCTGTAGTGGATGTAGTCAACAACACAGCCATGCACCTTCAAAGTTCGCTAACACCAGATGCGGCCTGGCTCGAGGAAGAAGGCTTGACGCTGTTGGAGCATTATGCCCAATTAGTATATTTCAACAGTGACCACCTTGCTGCATTAAACGTGCAACACCTTGTTGTAGATGCGTATTTTGCCAAACATCCCTTCATTAGCAAGATTTTGGAAGACACTCACTTGAATGTCATAACCCGCTTGAGGAAGGACATTGTGCTACGCTACCGCTACCTCGGCCCGGTTTCTAAAGGTAAGGGGCGGCCAAAGTCCTTCGATGGAACTGTGGACGCATATAATCCTGACCCCAGACATTTCACCATCTGCTGCGAGCAGCCCGGTTGGCGCCTTTATGAAGGCGTAGTTCATTGCAAAGCATTCAAACGCTGGTTGAAAGTGGTGCTTTTGCACGAAACCGACAAGGATGGGCAAGTGCAGCGAGTCAAAATATTTGCATCCACCGACCTGGATTTACCAGCATACGATGTCTTCAAATTTTACAAAAGTCGCTTCCAAATTGAATTTCTCTACCGGGATGCCAAAGGACATACCGGATTGGAGCATTGCCAAAGCCGAAACGAGGAAAGGATGGATTTCCATCACAACCTGTCCTTGACTGCCGTCAGTGTAGCCAAGGCAGCACATTGGTACAGCCTTGATGTACAATACCGCAAGGCATTTTCGATTGAAGACATTAAAGCCCAGTATTTCAATGAATTACTGTTGGAAAGATTTTTTTGCGTGTTTGGATCAGCCGCAGACCCGCTAAAAAATCATCCAGGTATTTACCATATCAAAAATTTCGGCGTCAAAGCTGCCGCTTAGACGCTTAAACTTTCACGGACCATTGTGCTAA
>JALUTW010000416.1 GCA_027021685.1 Chromatiales bacterium
GCCAGAACCCGGCGAAGGCGTCGTCGGCATTGATCACGGCGATGCCGTCGGCGGGCAGCGCGGCGTAGAGCTCGCCCTTGGCCCGGGCCACGCCCTCCACCGAGCCGAAGCCCTCCAGGTGGGCCGGGCCGGCATTGGTCACCAGCCCCAGGCGGGGCTGCGCCAGCTCCGCCAAATACGCGATCTCGCCGGCGTGGTTGGCGCCCATCTCCACCACCGCGAACCGGTGCCCGCCGCCCAGGCGCAGCAGGGTCAGGGGCACGCCGATGTCGTTGTTGAGGTTGCCCCGCGTGGCCAGCACCGGGCCGCGGCGGGCGAGGATGGCGGCCAGCATTTCCTTCACCGTGGTCTTGCCGTTGGAGCCCGTGATCCCCGCCAGCGGCAGGTCGAAGCGTGCGCGCCAGCCGGCGGCGAGCCGGCCCAGCGCCTGCCGGGTATCCTGCACCCGCAATGCGGGCAGCACGCCGGGCACATCCTGATGAATCATGGCGGCGGCTGCGCCCCGCTCCAGGGCCTGGCGGGCGAAGTCGTGGCCGTCGAAGTTCTCGCCGCGGATGGCGACGAACAGGTTGCCCGGAGCCACGGTGCGGCTGTCGATGCTGACTCCGAACACCGGCACGTCGTCGCCGCGCAGCTCGCCGCCGCACAGCCCGGCCACGTCGTGGAGCGGCAGGCACAGCCCGCTGCGCTCGGGGGTGTCCTGGGCCATGTCCCGGTCTGCCGCCATCATGCCCCCAGTGCCTTCTCGACCTGGGCGGTGTCGGAAAACGGCCGCCGCTCGCCGCCCACGAGCTGGTAGTCCTCGTGGCCCTTGCCCGCCACCAGCACCACGTCGCCGGGCCGCGCCCCGGCCACGGCGCGGGCGATGGCCCGGGCCCGGTCGCGCTCCACGTAGGCGGCGTCGGGGTCGGCCATGCCGGACTGGATCTCCTCGATGATGGAGACGGGGTCCTCGCCGCGGGGATTGTCGTCGGTGATCACCACGTGATCGGCCAGCCGCTCGGCGATGGCGCCCATGCGCGGGCGCTTGGCCCGGTCGCGCTCGCCGCCGCAGCCGAACACGCACCACAGGCGCCCGCGGCAGTGGTGGCGCAGGGCCGCCAGCACGTTGTGCAGGGCGTCGGGCGTGTGGGCGTAGTCCACCACCACCAGCGGCCGGTCGCCGCCACCGAAGCATTCCATGCGCCCGGGCACGCCGCGCACCCGCCCCAGGCGCTCCAGGGCCTCGGCCAGGGGCAGGCCGGCCAGGAGCAGGACCCCCAGCGCGGCCAGCAGGTTGGCGGCGTTGAACCGGCCCAGCAGGGGCGAGGCCAGGGTGCCGGTGCCCCAGGCGGTGTCCACCTCCAGCCGCAGGCCGGTCTCGTCCGCCTGCAGGCCGTGGCCGTAGAGGGTGGGCAGCGCCGCCTCGGTGCTGAGGCCGTAGGTCACCGGCTCCACGCCCGGCGGCAGCATGCACAGCAGGCGGCGGCCGAAGGGATCGTCGGTGTTGACCACCGCATAGCGCAGGCCGGGAACGCGGAACAGGCGCCCCTTGGCCGCCTGATAGGCCGCCATGTCGCCGTGGTAGTCCAGGTGGTCGTGGGTGAGGTTGGTGAGCACCGCGCAGTCGAAGCGCACCCCGGCGGTGCGGTCCTGGTCCAGGGCGTGGGAGGAGACCTCCATGGCCACCGCCCGCGCACCGGCCTCGCGCATCTGCGCCAGCCACCGGTGCAGGGTCACGGGATCCGGCGTGGTATGGCCGCTGGCCTCCAGCGCCGGCGGCAACCCGTGGCCCAGGGTGCCCACCACCCCGCAGGCGCCCTCGCCCATGGCGGCGCTGACGAGCTGGGTGACGGTGGTCTTGCCGTTGGTGCCCGTGACCCCGGCCACAAACAGGTCCGCCGAAGGCCGGCCGTAGAAGTGGTCGGCCAGCAGCCCGGCGCGGGCCGAGAGGCCGGCCACCGGCACCAGCGGCACCCGGCGCCCGTCCGGGGCCTGGCGCCAGGCCAGCCCGGCCGCCGCCGGCGCCGCCTCGTCGGTCTCCCACAGCACCGCCGCGGCGCCTGCGGCGATGGCGGCATCGGCATACTCCATGCCGTGGCTGCGGCGCCCGGCCAGGGCCAGGAACACGTCGCCGGGCCGCACCCGGCGGCTGTCCAGGGCCAGGCCGGAAACCGCAATGGCGGGCAGCTCGGCCGGCGCCCCGCCCAGCGCCGCCAGCAGGTGGGACAGGGTGAAGTCCTGCGCGGGTGCGGCCATCATGCCCCGCCCTCCACCCGGGCCAGCAGCCGGGAGCGCGGCAGCACGCCGTCCGGCGGGACCTCCAGCAGGCGCAGTGCCCCTTGCATCACGCGCCGGAACACGGGCGCCGCCACTTCGCCGCCGTAGTAGGCCTCGCCCCGGGGATCGTCCACCGTGACCACCATCACCAGGCGCGGATCCGACACCGGCGCGATGCCCACGAACACCGCCAGGTAGGCGTCCTCGGCATAGCCGCCGGCGCCGGCCTTCTTCACCGTGCCGGTCTTGCCCGCCACCCGGTAACCGGGCACCGCCGCCTTGGCCGCGGTCCCCTCGCGCGAGACCACTCCCTCCAGCATGGCCAGCACCCGCTGCGCGGTGCGCCGGCTCACCACCTGCCGGGTCGCCGGCGGCGACTCCAGGCGCAGCAGGCTCGCCGGCACCAGGCGCCCGCCGTTGGCGAACACGGTGTAGGCCTGGGCGAGCTGCAGGGCGGTGACCGAGGTGCCGTAGCCGAAGGCCAGGGCGGCGCGCTCGAAGCCGCGCCAGTGGCGGTAATGGGCCAGGCGGCCGGCGGCCTCGCCGGGGAACCCCACCGCCGTGACCTGGCCGAAGCCGGCGCGGTCCAGCACCCGCCAGAAGGCCTCGGGCGGGGTGGCCAGGGCGATGCGGGCAGCCCCCACGTTGGAGGACTTGCGGATGATGGTGGCCACGTCGATGGCCCCGTAGTTGCGCACATCGCGCACGGTGTTGCGCCCCACCCTGAGCAGGCCGGGCGCGGTGTCGATGACGGTGCGGGGCGAGACCACGCGCCGCTCCAGGGCGGCGGCGACGGTGAAGGGCTTGATGGCGGAACCGGGCTCGAACACGTCGGTCACCGCCCGGTTGCGGTACCGCCCGGGCCGGATCTGGCTGCGGTCGTTGGGATTGAAGCCGGGCTGGTTGGCCATGGCCAGCACCTCGCCGGTGCGCGCATCCAGGATCACGGCCGAGCCGCCGCGGGCCCGGTGGCGCAGCACCGCCCGCTTGAGCTCGCGGTAGGCCAGGTACTGGAGGCGCCGGTCCATGGCCAGGATCACGTCGCGCCCGGGCCGCGGGGCCTGGATGAGTTCCACGTCCTTGATCACGTGGCCCTTGCGGTCGCGCACCACCCGCTTGCGCCCGGGGCGGGCGCGCAGGATTTCCTCCAGGGCCAGCTCCAGCCCCTCCTGGCCGCGATCGTCCACGTCGGTGAACCCCAGCACGTGGGCCGCCACCTCGCCGGCGGGATAGTAGCGGCGGTACTCCCGCAGCAGCCCCACCCCGGGCAGGCCCAGCGCCCGCACCCGCCGCGCCACCGCCGGGGTCACCTGGCGCCGCAGGTACACGAACTCGCGCCCGCGGCGGGCCGTCACGCGCCGGGCCAGGGCCGCCGGCTTAAGCCCCAGGGCCCGGGCCAGCTCCGGCCAGCGGTGGCGCGCCCCCATGAGTTCGGCGGGGTTGGCCCAGACCGAGTCCACCGGGGTGCTGATGGCCAGGGGCTGGCCATGGCGGTCCAGGATCCGGCCGCGGTGGGCGGCCAGGGGCACCACCCGCACCGCGCGGGCGTCGCCCTCGCGCTTGAGCCGGTCCTGCTGCAGGACCTGGAGCTGGAAGGCGCGGCCCGCCAGCACCAGCGCCGCCAGGCCGAACAACGCCACCACCGTCCCCAGGCGCAGGCGCGAGAACTGGCCGGCAGGCTCACTCATCGCGGATCACCACCATGTCTTCCGGCCGGGGCGCCACCAGCCCCAGCCGCTTGCGCGCCACGCGCTCGATGCGGTTGTGGCTGCCCCAGGTGCTCTCCTCCAGCTGCAGCTGGCCCCAGCGCACGTCGAGCGCGTCGCGCTCCTGTTCCAGGGCCTGCAGGGTCACGAACAGGCTGCGGTGGCGGTGGCGGGTATGCACCACCGCCACCGCCGAGATCAGCACGGCCAGCGCCAGGACCGCGGTGAGCACGCGCATGTTCATTCACAGCTTCTCCGCGACCCGCAGCACCGCGCTGCGCGCGCGCGGGTTGCGGGCCACCTCCTCGGGCCGGGGCCGGCGGGCCCTGCCCACGGGCCGCAGGCGCGGCTGCAGGTGGACGTGGGTCACGGGCAGGTCGGGCGGGTGCCGGTCGCCCCGCGACTGCTCGCGGATGAAGCGCTTGATGATGCGGTCCTCCAGCGAGTGGAAGCTGATGACCACCAGCCGTCCGCCGGGACGCAGCAGGTCCAGCATCTCGGGCAGCGCCGCCTTCAGCTCCTCCAGCTCGCCGTTGATGAAGATGCGGATGGCCTGGAAGCTGCGGGTGGCCGGATCCCTGCCCGGCTCGCGCGAGGGATTGGCCGCCGCCACCACCGCCGCGAGCTGGCGCGTGGTCTCGATGGGCCGTTCCCGGCGGGCGGCGACGATGGCCCGGGCGATGCGCCGGGCATGGCGCTCTTCGCCGTATTCCTTCAATACCCGGGCGATCTCGTCTTCACCGGCGCGCGCCAGCCACCGGGCGGCGCTTTCACCGGCGGTGGGGTCCATGCGCATGTCCAGGGGACCTTCCTCGCGGAAACTGAACCCGCGCGCCGGGTCCTCGAGCTGGGGCGAGGACACCCCGAGGTCCAGCAGGATGCCGTCCACGCGGCCCAGCCAGCCCAGGCGGCGGACCTCCTCGCCCATGCGGCGGAAGGAGCCGTGGCGGATCACCACCCGGGGATCGCGCCCCCACTGGCGCCGGGCACTGTCCACCGCCGCCGGGTCCCGGTCCATCACCAGCAGGCGGCCATCCCCGCCCAGCCGGTCCAGGATGGCCCGGGCATGGCCGCCGCGGCCGAAGGTGCCGTCGGCGTAGCATCCGCCGGGGCGCACCGCCAGGCCCTCCAGGACCTCCTCCAGCATCACCGGGATGTGCGCCGCCTGGTTCATGGCCGCCTCACAGGATGAGCCTGCCCAGATCCTCGGACAGATCCAGGTCTTCCCCGCCGGACTGCGCCAGCCACTCGTCGCGGCGCGTGTTCCACAGTTCCTCGTCCCACAGCTCGAACTTGTTGCCCTGGCCGATGAGCACCACCCGCTTGTCCAGGCCGGCGAAGCTGCGCAGTTCCGGGGACAGGCGGATGCGGCCGTGGGTGTCCAGCTCGGCGTCGGTGGCGTGGCCGATGAGCAGCCGCTGCAGGCGCCGCGCCTGGGGGTTGAGCCCGGGCAGGCGCACCAGCCGGCGCTCGATTTCTTCCCACTCGGGCAGGGGATAGATCAGGAGACAGCGGTCGCGGTCGACAGTGACCATTAACTTCCCGTCGCAGATCTCCAGCAGGCGATCGCGGTACTTGGCCGGCATGGCCATGCGCCCCTTGGCGTCCAGGTTCAGTGTGCTGACCCCGCGAAACAAATGGCGCCCCCTCGTGCCCCGGTGATCCCCAAAATCCCACAATCTCCCACTTCGATACACTATAGGAAGCGCCCGGCCGCACTGTCAAGCAAACCGGCTCACAAAAGCAGGTGAATTTTTCCGTGTTCACAGTAACTTACGACGGGTGGCCGGGAGTGGATCGCGCCCGCGGGGGCCCGATCCCGAAAAGTCAAACCGCGCTGAAAACAACAGGTTGCAGAGGGTTATTAATGCGGAATATCAAGAAGATGAAAGCGGGAGCCGGCCTGTAAGCCGGGTTCTGTCGGGGACAGCCATTCATCTGGGACGCGCGTCGCCGCGCGCCTCTAGCGACCTACCCGGACCCGGTGCGGGCCACACCATGGGGTCCCTATTTGGTCTTGCTCCGGGTGGGGTTTACCGTGCCGCCGCGTGTTGCCACCGGCGCGGTGCGCTCTTACCGCACCTTTTCACCCTTGCCTGATCCCCGCCCGAAGGCGGGGCCATCGGCGGTCTGTTTTCTGTGGCACTTTCCGTCGGCTCGCGCCGCCCAGGCGTTACCTGGCACCCTGCCCTGCGGAGCCCGGACTTTCCTCCCCGCCAGCACGTGGCGGAGCGGCTGTCCGGCCGGCTCCCGCGAACCATTATATGGCACCGGCGGCCGGGCGCGATGCCTTCATTGGCCGCCGCCTTCCTCCGAGACGAGGAACCGGTAGAAAAGTTTCCGCGGCCGGCCGGTGATTTCCGCCGCCAGCGCCGCCGCGCGGGCGGGCGGCAGCTCCCGCGCCAGCCCCCGGGCCAGGCGCCGGGCGGCTTCGTCCAGGCCCGCGGTCCCGGACGGCGGGGCTGGCGCCCCCTCCACCACCAGCACCATCTCGCCCCGGCGCTGCTCCGGGTCCGCCGCCACCCGCCGGGCCAGCTCGCCCAGGGACGCGCACAGCAGCGTCTCGTGGACCTTGGTGAGTTCCCGCGCCAGCATGGCCCGGCGCTCCCGGCCCAGGATGGCGCACAGGTCCTCCAGGGCCGCCCCGATGCGGTGGGGCGCCTCGAAGAACACCAGGGTCCGCGGCTCCTCCCGCAGCGATTCCAGCAGGCCGCGGCGGGCCGCGGCCCGGGCCGGCAGGAAGCCCTCGAAGGCGAACCGGTGCACCGGCAGGGGCGCCACCGACAGCGCCGCCATGAGGGCGCTGGGACCGGGCACCGGCACCACCGCCAGCCCCGCCTCGTGCGCCATGCGCACCAGCAGGTGCCCGGGATCGCTGACCAGGGGGGTGCCGGCATCGCTCACCAGCGCCACCGCCGCGCCGTCCCGCATCCGCTCCACCAGCCGCCCGCACACCTGGCGCTCGTTGTGCTCGTGCAGCGCGGTGGCGGGGGTGCCGATGCCGAAGCGGGCCAGCAGCCGGCGGGTGTGGCGCGTGTCCTCGGCGGCGATGAGGTCCACCGCGCCCAGCACCTCCAGCGCCCGCCGGGTGATGTCGTCCAGATTGCCGATGGGCGTGGCGACGACGTAGAGTGTGCCCGGCGCGATTGACACCCGTTTTCCCCCTGCCGATACTGTGGGCCGTTTTTTACCGCGGCTGCGCCGCCTGCGACCACTTCATTCCGTGACCACACTGCTGCGTCGACTCGCCCCGGCACTGGCGCTACTTTACCTGCTGCTCGCCGGCTGCACGACCGTGCCCGAGGGCCAGCCCCCGGACACCGCGGCCCTGGCCCGCGCCGAGGCCCTGTTCCGGTCCGGGGACCACGCTGCCGCCGCGGCCGCCCTGGGCGAGCTGGCCGCCACCGCCAGCGGCGAGCGGCGCCAGTACCTGCGACTGCGTCAGGCCGCGGCCCTGGCCCGTGCCGGCGAGCTGGACGCGGCGCGCCGGCTCCTGCAGCAGGTGGAGGCCGAGGCCCTGGCCCCGCCCGGGCTGCCGCTGCGCCTGGCCCGGGCCCACCTGGCCCTGGCCGCACGCATGCCCGACGCGGCACTGGAGGCATTGGCCGCACCGCCGCCGGCCGATGCCCCGCCGGAGCTGCAGGCCGAGTTCCACCTCCTGCGCAGCGAGGCCTTCGCCCTGCAGGGCAACCACCTGGAGGCGGCGCGCGAGCGCATCCTGCGCGAGTCCTTTCTCGACGACCCCGGCGCGCAGCTCGAAAACCAGAAGGCCATCTGGTCCGAGCTGGGCAGCCTCACCGAGCGCGCACTGCAGCGCCTGCGGGTGGCACCGCCGCCCGACGTGCTGAGCGGCTGGATGGAGCTGGTGCGGCTGGCCAAGCGCTTCCAGCTGCGACCGGAGCAGCTGCGCGAGGCCCTGGCCGAGTGGCGCCGCGACTATCCCTCGCACCCGGCCCGCGACGAGCTGCTGCAGGGGCTGCTGGAGCGCAAGGCCGAGGACGTCACCTACCCCGAGCGCCTCGCCCTGCTGGTGCCCCTGTCGGGTCGCTTCGCCCGCGCCGGCGAGGCGGTGCGCGACGGCTTTCTCGCCGCCTACTACACCCACCGGCCCGAGGCCATGCACGAGCTGCGCATCTACGACACCGGCGGCGATCCGGCGCGCATCGACGTGATCTACGCCCAGGCGGTGACCGACGGGGCCCGCTTCGTCGTCGGCCCCCTGGACAAGGCCGCGGCCGAGCGGCTGGCCTCGCGGGGGGACCTGCCGGTGCCCACCCTGGCCCTCAACTACGTGCCGCTGGACACGCCGCCGGCCAACCTGTACCAGTTCGGGCTCTCGCCCGAGGACGAGGCCCGGCAGGTGGCCGAGCGCACCTGGCTCGATGGCCACGTCAACGGCGTCGCCCTCATCCCCGCCGGGCCGTGGGGCGAGCGCGTGTTCCGCGCCTTCGACGCCCGCTGGACCGAGCTGGGCGGCCGCACCCTGGAGGTCCAGGCCTACAACCCGGGGGACAACGACTTCTCGGTGCCCATCCGCCGCCTGCTCAACATCGACGACAGCCGCCGCCGCTACCGGCGCCTGCGTACTCTGCTCAAGGAGCGCCTCAAGTTCTCGCCGCGCCGGCGCCAGGACATCGACTTCATCTTCGTCGCCGCCTACCCGCGCCAGGCACGCCAGATCCGGCCCCAGCTCAAGTTCTACCACGCCACCGACCTGCCGGTGTACGCCACCTCCCACGTCTACACCGGCAGCCTCAACCGGGAAAAGGACCGCGACATGGACGGCATCGTGTTCGGCGACATGCCCTGGGTGCTGTCCGAGACCTACTCCCACAGCAGCCTGCGCGGGGAGATCGAGCCCCACATCACGCCGGCCGGGCGCGGCCTGCAGCGCCTCTACGCGCTGGGCATCGACGCCTTCAACATCATCGCCGCACTCAATCCCCTGCGGCGCTATCCCTACGAGCGCTACGACGGCGAGACCGGCAGCCTCAGCCTGGACGAAAAGAACCGGGTCCACCGCCAGCTCACCTGGGTGCGGTTCCGCTCCGGCCAGCCCACCCTGCTCGACACCGAGGTCCAGTGACGGCCCCGGCGGCACCACGGGCATGCTGACCCTCCGCCGCGGCCGGCACGCCGAAGCGCAGGCCCTGGATCACCTGCAGCGTCACGGCCTGAAGCTCATCGCCCGCAACTTCCGCTGCCGCCAGGGCGAGCTGGACCTGGTGATGCAGGACGGGCGGACCGTGGTCTTCGTCGAGGTGCGCTGCCGCAACAATCCCCGCTACGGCAGCGGGGCGGAAAGCGTAAACGCACGCAAGCGGGCAAAGCTCACCGCGGCTGCGTTATACTTCCTGCAAACGCATCCCCGCTGGCAGCAGGCCCCCGCCCGGTTCGACGTGGTCTCCATCCGCGAACAGGGCGGCGCCACCCGCATCGACTGGATCCGCAACGCCTTCGAGACATGAACATCGTCGACGAAATCCGTGACCTCTTCAGCGCCAGCATCGAGACCAAGCGGGCCGCGCGGGAGGTGCTGGCGGAACCCCTGGCCCACGCGGTGGAGCTGATGATTGCGACCCTGGGCCAGGGCGGCAAGATCCTGGCCTGCGGCAACGGCGGCTCCGCCGCCGACGCCCAGCACTTCGCCTCCGAGCTGCTCAACCGCTTCGAGCGCGAGCGCCCCGGCCTGCCCGCGGTGGCACTCACCACCGACAGCTCCACCCTCACCTCCATCGCCAATGACTACGCCTACGAGGAGGTCTTCGCCAAGCAGGTCCGGGCGCTGGGCCGCTCCGGCGACTGCCTGCTGGCCATCTCCACCTCCGGCAACTCGGCCAACGTCAGCCGCGCCATCGCCGCCGCGCACGAACAGGGCATGCGGGTGGTCCTGCTCTCGGGCCGGGACGGCGGCGAGAGCGCGCGCCTGCTCGACAGCAACGACGTGGAGGTGCGGGTGCCGGCCGACTCCACCGCCCGGGTCCAGGAAGTGCACCTGCTGGCCATCCACTGCCTGTGCGATCGCATCGACGCCATCCTGTTCGCAGACGCCCCCTGAGCGTCCGCCCATGACCGGCCCGTCCCCAGCGTTCCTCGACCGCCTGGCGACGCTGCTGCGCCCGGACCAGGTCCTGCGCAGCGAGGCCGAGCGCTGGGCCTACGGCTGCGACAACAGCCGCCGCCAGGCCCTGCCCGACCTGGTCTGCTTCCCGGAGTCCCACGACGAGGTGCGCGAGGTGGTGCGCCTGTGCCACCGGCACCGGGTCCCGCTCATCCCGCGCGGGCGCGGCACGGGCACCACCGGCGCGGTGGTCCCCGAGGGTGGCGGCGTGGTGCTGTCCACCGAGCGCATGACCCGCATGGAGCCGGTCAATGCCGCCGACCGCTACGTGGTGGTGGAACCCGGCGTGACCAATGCAGACGTCCAGGCCGCCGCCGCGGCCTGCGGCTTCTTCTGGGCACCGGATCCCACCAGCGCGGCGTTCTCCAGCGTGGGCGGCAACCTGGCCTACAACTCCGCCGGCCCGCGTGCGGTCAAGTACGGCACCCCGCGCGAGAACACCCTGGGCCTGCGCGCGGTCACCGGTGACGGACGCGAGCTGCGCACCGGTGTCCATACCACCAAGGGTGTGGTGGGCTACGACCTCACACGCCTGATCATCGGCTCCGAAGGCACGCTGGCCGTCATCACCGAGGCCACGCTGAAACTGACGCCCCTGCCCGGCGCACGCCGGACCCTGCGCCTGGGCTACACCGGCACCGATGCGGCCGCGGAGGCCATCACCCGCATCATGGCCCAGCCGGTGGTGCCGTGCGCGGTGGAGTTCATGGATGCCGCCGCCCTCGACCTGGTGCGCGCCGAGGTGGGGTTGCCCGGCGAGGTCCGCGCCCTGCTGCTGGTGGAGGTGGACGGCACCACCCGCCACATCGACGACGACACCGGGGCGGTGCTGGCCGCCGCGCGGGTGGACGGCCTGGCGGAGGCGCGCCAGGCCCGCACCGGGGACGAGGCCGCGCAGCTGTGGGCCGCGCGCAAGGCCCTGTCACCGGCCCTGCGCCGGGTGGCACCGGACAAGATCAACGAGGACGTAGTGGTGCCGGTCTCCGCCCTGCCCCGCCTCGTCGCCGGGCTGGAGGCCGTCGCCGCCCGCCGTGGCATCGCCATCGTCAACTTCGGCCACGCCGGCAACGGCAACCTGCACGTCAACCTGCTCTACGACGCCGCCGATTCCCGCCAGCGGGCCGCCGCGCACGCGGCCCTGGACGACGTGTTCGCGCTGGTGCTGGATCTCAACGGCACCCTCTCCGGCGAGCACGGCGTGGGCATCGTCAAGCGCGACCATATCGTTCGCGAGCTGGACCCCGAGGCCCTGGCCCTCATGCACCAGCTCAAGGCCGTGTTCGATCCGGCGGGCATTCTCAACCCGGGGAAAACGCTTCCGGCACCCGGCGGCTGAATCGAGGGACAGTCCACCAGTGCGCCAGGGCCGGGACGGGAAGATTGCAATGCCGGGCGGCGCGCCTACGACGGCGCCCGGCTTCCACCCGCGGCCTGGTCCGGGCACTGGCGGGCCAGCTCGCGCTCGTACCGTGCCGCGTCTTCCGGGCTGAAACAGCAGGCGATGATGCGCTCGAAGCGGGGCGCGTACTCGCACATGACCTTCACCGCGATGGCGGCGGCGCGGTCCTTGGGGAAACCGTACACCCCGGTGCTGATGGCGGGAAAGGCGATGCTGCGGATGCCGTTGGCCAGGGCCAGCTCGAAGCTGCTGCGGTAGCAGCGCTCCAGCAGGGCATCCTCGCCCCGGTCGCCGCCGTGCCAGACCGGGCCCACGGTGCTGATGACATGGCGGGCCGGCAGGCGGAAGCCCGGGGAGATGCGGGCCTCGCCGGTGGGGCAGCCGCCCAGGGTCTTGTTGTACTCGCGCAGCTCGGGACCGGCGGCACGGTGGATGGCACCGTCCACGCCGCCGCCGCCCAGCAGCGAGGAATTGGCGGCATTGACGATGGCGTCCACGGCCAGCCTGGTGATGTCGCCGGTGTGGACCTCGATCACGGCCGGGCCCCTACTTCACCACCTTGAGATGGCTGCGCGAGGGCTTGTCGGGCTGGGGCGCCGGCGGCGGGCCGTCCTCGTCCGAGAACACCATCCCCTGCCCGTTCTCGCGCGCGTAGATGGCCAGCGCGGCCTGGACCGGAAAGCTCACCTGGACCGGCCGGCCCGAGAAGCGGGCCGAGAAGCTCACCCGCTCGTTGCCGATATCCAGCCCCTCCACCGCCCGCGGGCTGACGTTGAGGACGATCTTGCCGTTTTCCACGTACTCGGGCGGGACCTGGACGTCGTCCCCCGCGGCGTCCACCAGGACGTAGGGCGTCATGTGGTTGTCCACAATCCACTCGTAGATGGCGCGCAGCAGGTAGGGTCGGCTGGAGGTCATCATGGCTCTGGCGGCCGCGGGCGTCCCCGGTGACCTCCAACTATAGCCCGCCGGGCAGCTGGCGCTCCACTTCCGTCAGGCTGCGGCCGAAGGATTCCCGCCGGAACATCTTGCCGGCGTAGCGGCGGATGGCCTTGGCCGCCGGCGGCAGCTCCACCCCCAGGGCCGGCAGGCGCCACAACAGGGGCAGCAGGGCGGCGTCCACCAGGGTGAACTCGGTATTGAGGAAGAAGGGATTCTGTTCGAACAGCGGCGAGACTGCGGTGAGGGAGTCCCGCAGCAGCTTGCGCGCCTCGGTGGCCCCGCGGCCGCCCGCGGCGATGTCGGGCAGGCGGGCGTACCAGTCGCGGCGGATGCGGTAGAGCATGAGCCGGCTGGTGGCGCGGGACACCGGGTCCACCGGCATCAGCGGCGGATGGGGAAAGCGCTCGTCCAGGTACTCCATGATGAGGTGCGGGTCGTACAGGACCAGGTCGCGGTCCACCAGGGTGGGCACCTCGTCATAGGGATTGAGCTCCTTGAGCTCCTCGGGCGTGTCGTCGCCCACCACCTGCACCACGTCGTGATTGATGTTCTTCTCCGCCAGGACGATGCGCACCATGTGGCTCAGTGGGCAGTCCTGGCCCGAGAACAGCGTCATGGTGGAACGACGGGTGGTCACGAGCGACATCTCGATTGGCGTCCTCCCCATAGCCTACCAGACCCCGGCCCGGTTGCGGCACCCGCCGGCCGGGGAACGCCCCCCGGCCGGCGGTCCACCGGCGCCGGGCCCACGCCGCCCGGCGCTCAATGAACGTCCTTCCAGTACTCCTTCTTCAGCGCGTAGGCCGGGAAGAAGAGGATGATCAGGAACAGGATGACCCAGAGGCCGACGTTGTAACGCTCCAGCTTGGCCGGCTCGCCCACGTAGACCAGGAAGGCCACCAGGTCACGCACCGCACTGTCGAACTCGACCGGCGTCAGCTTGCCCGGCTGGATCTGATCGAAGCCGGCAAACTTCTCCACCTCCTTGCCGTCATGACCCTTCACCTTCTCGTACCTGGCTGCCTTGAGCCCTTCCAGCTCCCACAGCACGTTGGGCATGCCCACGTCCTTGAACACGGTGTTGTTGGCCCCGAACGGCCGCTTGGGGTCCACGTAGAAGGAGCGCAGGTAGGTGTAGAGCCAGTCGGCGCCGCGGGACCGGGCGATGACCGACAGGTCCGGCGGCGGTGTGCCGAACCAGGCCTTGGCCTTGTCCTTGGGCATGGCGATGGTCATGAGCGATCCCACCTTGACGGGCTCGCCTTCCGGCTTGCGCGAGAAGTCGGCGGTGAAGATGAGGTTTTCCTTCACCAGGTCGTCGGGAATACCCAGGTCCCGGCCCAGGCGGTTGTAGCGCTGGTAGGCCAGGGAGTGGCAGCCCATGCAGTAGTTGACGAACAGGCGGGCCCCGTTGCGCAGGGAACGCTTGTTGCCGAGGTCCACGTCGGCCGAGTCAAGCGGGACGCCGCTGCCCGCGGCCGAGACCATGGCCGGCGCCAGCAGGCCCAGGAGCAGAACAAAGATTGGCTTTCTCATTTGAACGTCACCCTTTCCGGTACCGGCTTGGTCTTGTCCGCCTTGGTGAACCAGGGCATGAAGATGAAGAACGCAAAGTACAGCACGCTGAACACCCGCGCCAGGTTGGTCAGCACCGGCGTCGCCGGCTGCGTCCCCAGCCAGCCCAGGGCCACGAAGCTGATGATGAAGATGGCCAGCGCACCCTTGAACAGCGGGCCGCGGTAGCGGATGGACTTCACCGGGCTGCGGTCCAGCCAGGGCAGGAAGAACAGCACCACGATGGCCAGCCCCATGGCGAGCACGCCCGGGAACTGGGAGTCGAACATGGGCGGCACCGCGCGCAGGATGGCGTAGAACGGAGTGAAGTACCACAGCGGCTTGATGTGCTCGGGCGTCTTGAGCGGGTCCGCCGGCACGAAGTTGTCGTGCTCCAGGAACCAGCCGCCCAGCTCGGGGGCGAAGAACACCACCGCGGCGAAGAAGATCAGGAACACCACCACGCCCACGATGTCCTTCACCGTGTAGTACGGGTGGAAGGGGATGCCGTCCAGGGGTTTGCCGTCGGCGTCCTTCCTGGCCTTGATCTCGATGCCGTCGGGGTTGTTGGAGCCCACTTCGTGCAGGGCAATGATGTGGGCCACCACCAGCAGCAGCAGCACCAGCGGCACCGCGATGACGTGGAAGGCGAAGAAGCGGTTCAGGGTGGCATCGGACACCACGTAGTCGCCGCGCAGCCAGATGGCCAGGTCCTCGCCCACGAAGGGCACCGCCGAGAACAGGTTGACGATGACCTGCGCGCCCCAGTACGACATCTGGCCCCAGGGCAGCAGGTAGCCCATGAAGGCCTCGGCCATGAGCGCCACGTAGATGAGCACACCGAAGATCCAGATGAGCTCGCGCGGCTTCTTGTAGGAGCCGTAGATGAGCCCGCGGTACATGTGCAGGTAGACCACGATGAAGAAGGCCGAGGCACCGGTGGAGTGGAGGTAACGGATGAGCCAGCCCCACGGCACGTCGCGCATGATGTACTCCACCGAGGCGAAGGCCAGGTTCTCGTCCGGCTTGTAGTGCATGGTCAGGAAGATGCCGGTGACGATCTGCATCACCAGCACCAGCAACGCCAGCGAACCGAAGAAGTACCAGAAGTTGAAGTTCTTGGGCGCGTAGTACTCGGACAGATGCTCCTTCCACATCTTGGTGAGCGGGAAGCGCGCATCGATCCAGTCGAGCAGGGCCTGGGTCTTGGTCGTCATCATGCGGCTCCTTCGTCATCGACACCGATGATGATCTTGGTGTCGCTCAGGTACTTGTAGGCTGGAATCACCAGGTTGGTGGGGGCCGGCACGCCCTTGTACACGCGGCCCGCCAGGTCGAAGCGCGAGCCGTGGCAGGGACAGAAGTATCCCCCCAGCCATTCCGGGCCCAGATCCTCGGGTGCCACTTCCGGCCGGTAGGTGGGCGAGCAGCCCAGATGGGTGCAGATGCCGATCATGACCCCGATCTCGGGCCGGTCGGCGTAGGAGCGATGGTAATTGCGGCAGTACGGTGGCTGCTGGTTCACCTTGGAATCCGGATCCGCCAGCTTGTCCGTGAGCTTCTTCAGGTCTTCCAGGTTCTGCTTGGTGCGGTGAACGATCCAGACCGGCTTCTTGCGCCATTCCACCGTCATCTGCGCGCCGGGCTCCAGCTTGCTGATGTCCGCCTCCACCGGGGCCCCGGCGGCGCGGGCGCGGGCGCTGGGCTGCATGGAAGAGACGAAGGGCACCGCCGCCGCCACCACGCCCACCGCCCCGATCACGGACGTGGTCGCGGTGAGGAACCGCCGGCGGCCGGGATCCACACCATCTGTACTCATGGACTTGCTCCCCAAGGTTCGCGGCGCGCGGCCGGTGGAGGGTCCGGCGGGCCGCTTCAAATTTCAGAAAGTCAGAATATTAGGACTGACTTCCGCCCCAAAATGGGGCTATTCTCTCCGATGCACCCAGAACGGTCAAGGGAATGCCGGTTTTAACCTGTAAAGTCAATTAATTAGCCCATCAGACGGGATTATCGACGTCGATGAACCGGTGCCGCAGGCCGAAGCTCCGGGCCAGGTGCTCACCCAGGGCCTGGACCCCGTAGCGCTCGGTGGCATGGTGGCCGGCGGCGAAGAAGTGCAGGCCCCGCTCGCGGGCCACGTGCACGGTCTGCTCCGATGCCTCCCCGGTGACGAAGGCGTCCACCCCCAGGTCGGCCGCCTCGTCGATGTAGCCCTGGGCCGCGCCCGTGCACCAGGCCACCGTGCGCACGGCGGCCGGCCCGCCGGCCACGTGCAGCGGTGCCCGGCCCAGGGCCTGCTCCATGCGCCGGGCGAAGTCCGCAGGATCCATGGGGGCCTCGAGGCTGCCGTGCAGCCCGATGGACATGGCCCCGTGGCGGCCGAATTGCCCCTCCACGCTGAGCCCCAGGCGCTCGCCCAGGCAGGCATTGTTGCCGTACAGGGGATGGGCGTCCAGGGGCAGATGATAGGCGATGAGGGAGATCCCGGCCTCCACCAGGAGCCGCAGGCGCCGGTACTTCATGCCCGTGATGCGCGGGTCCTCGCCGCGCCAGAACCAGCCGTGGTGCACCAGCACCGCGTCGGCCCCGGCGTCCCGCGCCGCCTCCAGCAGGGCCCGGCTGGCGGTGACGCCGGTGACCAGGGTCTCCACCTCCCCGCGGCCCTCCACCTGGAGGCCGTTGGGGCAGTAGTCGTCGAAGCGCTCCACCTCCAGCAGGTCGTCGGCGAATGCCACCAGCTCCTTCAAGCGCGCCATGCGGAACCGTTCTCCTGTGGTTTAATATGTGGCCCTTCGCGGCCAGGCCGCGGAAAGATTCAAGTTTAGCCAAAAACGGGCCCCGCGATGCGCCTTACACGCACCCTCGCCTTCCTGCTGCAGTTCGCCACCATCGGCCTCCTGGCGGCGCTGGCGCTCATGTACTTCTACCCGGACCTCAAGCGCGAGGCGCCGGTGGTGGAGATCCGCCAGGACAACGGTCCCGCCGCCCGCCAGCCCGGCCCCTATTCCTATGCCGATGCGGTGGAGGCCGCGGCCCCTGCGGTGGTCAACATCTACACCCGCAAGGTGGTCACCGAGCGGCCCCACCCGCTGTTCAGCGACCCCTTCTTCCGCCGCTTCTTCGGCGACTCCTTCGCGGTGCCGCGCCAGCGCATGGAGTCGAGCCTGGGCTCCGGCGTGATCATCTCCGAGCGCGGCTACATCCTCACCAACAACCACGTGGTGGAGGGCGCCGACGAGATCGAGGTGGCGCTGCGCGACGGCCGCACCACCCGCGCCCGTATCGTGGGCACCGATCCCGACACCGACCTGGCGGTGCTGCAGGTGGACCTCTCCCCCCTGCCCGCCATCACCCTGGGCGACTCCGAGGCCCTGCGCGTGGGCGACGTGGTGCTGGCCATCGGCAACCCCTTCGGGGTGGGGCAGACCGTGACCTCCGGCATCGTCAGCGCCACCGGCCGCACCCAGCTCGGCATCAACACCTTCGAGAACTTCATCCAGACCGACGCCGCCATCAATCCCGGCAACTCGGGTGGCGCCCTCATCACCGCCGACGGCCGGCTGGTGGGCATCAACACCGCCATCTTTTCCCGCTCCGGCGGCTCCCAGGGCATCGGCTTCGCCATCCCGGTGAGCCTGGCCCGCGACGTCATGACCCAGATCATCGAACACGGCAAGGTGGTGCGCGGCTGGCTGGGCGTGGCCATCCAGGACCTCACCCCGCCGCTGGCCGAGTCCTTCGGCCTCGAACCCGGCAGCGGCGTGGTGGTGACCCAGGTGCTGGCCGGCGGCCCCGCCGACGCCGCCGGCCTGCTGCCCGGCGACGTGATCACGGCGGTCAACGGCGAAGGGGTGGACGGCGTGCACAAGGCGCTGGAACTCATCGCCCGCGCCCGCCCTGGCACCACCATCGAGCTGGAGGGCCTGCGCCAGGGCCGCCGGCACAAGTGGCAGGCCACCGTGGCCGAGCGGCCGCAGCGCACCGAGTAGAACCTGTCTCGAGATTCCCCGCGGCCGCGCACGGCCGGGCGTGCGGCCCCGGGGGCGCAGGCGCCGCCCCGCTCAGCCACGCAGCACGTCGGCCAGGGCGTCCAGGAAGGCGTCGTTTTCCTCCGGCCGGCCCACGGTGACGCGCAGGCAGCCGGCCAGCAGGGGATGGGTGCCGTCGAGGTTCTTGATGAGCACGCCGCGCGCGCGCAGGCCGTCGAACACGGCGCCGGCCTCGCGTCCCTCCACCCGGAACAAAATGAAATTGGCCTCCGACGGCCAGGCAGTGACGCCGGGCAGCGCGGCCAGGGCCTGGCCGAGGCGGGTGCGCTGGGCACGGATGGCGCGGGCCTGGTCCAGCAGCACGTCGCGGTGCTCCAGGGCGAACGCGGCGCTGGCCTGGGTGAGGGTGTTGATGTTGTAGGGCAGGCGTACCTTGTGCAGGGTCTCGACCCAGGCCGGCGGCCCGGCCAGCAGCCCCAGGCGCAGGCCGGCCAGCCCCATCTTGGAGACGGTGCGCATGACCAGCAGGTTGGGCGGACCGCCAGCGCGGTCCATGAAGGTCTCGCCGGCGAAGACGTGGTAGGCCTCGTCCACCACCACCAGGCCGGGCGCGGCGTCGATGACGGCCTCCACGTCGGCGGCAGCGAACAGGTTGCCGGTGGGGTTGTTGGGCCGGGCCAGGAACACCACCGCCGGCTGGTGCTCGGCCATGGCCCGCAGCATGGCCTCGCGGTCCAGCCCGAAGTCCCCGCGCAGGGGCACGCCCACGCAGTCCATGCCGGCCGCGGTGGCGATCATGCGGTACATGACGAAGGTGGGTTCGGGGGCCAGCACCGTGCGGCCGGGCGCCGCCACCGCCAGCAGAATCATCTGGATGAGTTCGTCGGAGCCGTTGCCCAGGATGATCTCCGCCTCCGGCGGCACGGCCATGGCCTCGCGCAGCACCGGCAGCAGCCCGGTGGCGGCCGGATCGGGATAGCGGTTGAGTTCCAGGCCGCGCAGGGCCTCCAGCCACGCCTGCTCCAGCTCCCCCGGCCACGGCCAGGGGTTTTCCATGGCATCCAGCTTGACGAGGTTGTGCGCCGGCGGCACGTGGTAGGCGTTCATGGCCGCCACCGCCGGCCGCACCCAGCGCGCCAGCAACGCGCGCAGGCGCCCGTCGCCGCTCACTGCCCGCCGTCCTCGTCGCGCAGGCGGTACTCGGCGGAGCGGGCGTGGGCCTCCAGCCCCTCGCCGCGGGCCAGCACCGAGGCGGTACGGGCCAGGCGGCCGGCGCCCTCGGGCGAGCACATGATGATGGAGCTGCGCTTCTGGAAGTCGTACACCCCCAGGGGCGAGGAAAACCGCGCCGTGCGCGAGGTGGGCAGGACGTGGTTGGGCCCGGCGCAGTAGTCGCCCAGGGCCTCCGGGGTGTGGCGCCCCATGAAGATGGCGCCGGCATGCCGGATGTCCGGCAGCAGGGCCTCGGGATCGGCCACCGACAGCTCCAGGTGCTCGGGCGCGACGAAGTTGGCCACCTCCACCGCCTGGGCCAGGCCGGCCACACGGATGAGCGCGCCGCGGCGCGAGAGCGAGGTGCGGATGATGTCGGCCCGGGACATGCCGCCGATGAGGCGGCCGATGGCGGACTCCACCTGGTCCAGGAAGGCGGCGCTGGGCGAGACCAGGATGGCCTGGGCGTCCTCGTCGTGCTCGGCCTGGGAAAACAGGTCCATGGCGATCCACTCGGGGTCGGTGGCGCCGTCGCAGATCACCAGGATCTCGGAAGGCCCGGCGATCATGTCGATGCCCACCTGGCCGAACACCAGGGCCTTGGCCGCGGCCACGTAGATGTTGCCGGGGCCGACGATCTTGTCCACCTGGGGAATGGTCTCGGTGCCGTAGGCCAGGGCCGCCACCGCCTGCGCCCCGCCCACGGTGAACACCCGGTCGACCCCGGCGATGTGCGCCGCCGCCAGCACCAGCTCGTTGAGGGCGCCGCCGGGTGCCGGCACCACCATGATCACCTCGCCCACCCCGGCCACCTTGGCGGGGATGGCGTTCATGAGCACCGACGAGGGATAGGCCGCCTTGCCGCCGGGCACGTACAGCCCCACCCGGTCCAGCGGCGTCACCTGCTGGCCCAGCACGGTACCGTTGTCCTCGGTGTAGCGCCAGGAGTCCTGTTTCTGGCGGGCGTGGTAGCGGCGGATCCGCTCTGCCGCCAGCTCCAGTGCCTCGCGCTCGGCCTCGCCCACGGCGGCCAGCGCCTTGACCAGGCGCGCCGGCGGCAGCTCGAGCTGGGCCAGGGACTCGGCCTCCAGGCCGTCGAAGCGTCGGGTGTACTCCAGCAGGGCAGCGTCACCGCGGGCGCGGACGTTGTGCAGGATCTCGCGCACGGTGGCGTGCACCTGCTCGTCGGCCACGCCCTCCCAGGCCAGCAGCCGTTCGAGCTGCGACCAGAAGTCGGGCTGTTCGCTGTCCAGGCGCCGGATCTGGATCATGCCTGCCTGCCCTCCGCCACCGCCCGGCCCAGGTGCGCCACCAGCGCCTTGACCGCGGCGTGCTTCATCTTCATGGATGCGGTGTTGACGATGAGCCGCGAGCTGATGTCGGCGATGTGCTCCAGCGGCTCCAGCCCGTTGGCCCTGAGCGTGTTGCCGGTGTCCACCAGGTCCACGATGAGATCGGCCAGCCCCACCAGCGGCGCCAGCTCCATGGAGCCGTAGAGCTTGATGATCTCCACCTGCTTGCCCTGGGCCGCGAAGTGGCGCCGGGTGCTGTGCACGTACTTGGTGGCCACGCGCAGCCGGCCCGGCCGGTGCTCCGCGTCGCGCCGGCCGGCCACCATCATGCGGCAGCGGGCGATGCCAAGGTCCAGCGGCTCGTAGAGCCCGTCGCCGCCGTGCTCCATGAGCACGTCCTTGCCCGCCACGCCCAGGTCGGCGGCGCCGTACTGGACGTAGGTGGGCACGTCGGCGGCGCGGATCACCACCAGCTTCACCTCCGGCCGGCTGGTGTCCAGGATCAGCTTGCGGCTGGTCTCGGGATCGTCCTGCGGCACGATGCCGGCGGCGGCCAGCAGCGGCAGGGCCTCGCGGTAGATGCGGCCCTTGGACAGCGCGATGGTGAGGGTGTCGGTCACGGCGGTGATCCTACACCGGGACCCGGCGGATGCGGGCCCCGAGCTGCTGCAGCTTTTCCTCGATACACTCGTAGCCGCGGTCGATGTGGTAGATGCGGTCCACCGTGGTGTCGCCCTCGGCCACCAGCCCGGCCAGCACCAGCGAGGCCGAGGCGCGCAGGTCGGTGGCCATCACCGGTGCGGCGGTGAGGCTCTCGACTCCGTTGCAGACCACGGTGTTGCCCTCCAGGCGCATGTCGGCGCCCATGCGCTGCAGCTCCAGGATGTGCATGAAGCGGTTCTCGAACACGGTCTCGGTGATGGTGGCCGAGCCCTCCGCCACCGCGTTGAGCGCCGAGAACTGGGCCTGCATGTCGGTGGGAAAGGCGGGAAACGGCGCGGTGCGGATGTCCACTGCCCGGGGCCGCCGCCCCTCCATGTCCAGGGTCACCCAGTCGTCGCCGGTCTCGATGCGGGCCCCGGCCTCGCGCAGCTTGGCGATCACGGCATCCAGGTGTGCCGGCACGATGTCCTTGAGCCGGATGCGGCCGCCGGTGATGGCGGCGGCGGTGAGATAGGTGCCGGCCTCGATGCGATCGGGCAGCACGCAGTAGCGGGTACCGTGCAACCGCTCCACCCCTTCGATGGTGATGGTGTCGGTGCCGTGGCCTTCGATCTTCGCGCCCATGGCGATGAGGCAGTTGGCCAGGTCCACGACCTCCGGCTCGCGGGCGGCGTTCTCGATCACGGTGACGCCGTCGGCCAGGGTCGCCGCCATCATCAGGTTCTCGGTGCCGGTGACGGTGACCAGGTCGTTGACCAGCTTGGCCCCCTTGAGGCGCTTGGCGCGGGCCTTGATGTAGCCGTTCTCCACCGTGATCTCCGCGCCCATGGCCTGCAGGCCGTGGATGTGGATGTTGACCGGGCGCGAGCCGATGGCGCAGCCGCCGGGCAGGGACACCTCGGCCCGGCCGTAGCGGGCCAGCAGCGGCCCCAGCACCAGGATCGAGGCGCGCATGGTCTTGACCAGCTCGTAGGGTGCGAACAGCTCCTTGATGGTGGTGGGGTCCACCTCGATGTTGAGCTTCTCGTCCACCACCAGCTGCACGCCCATGCGGCCCAGCAGCTCCATGGTGGTGGTGATGTCGTGCAGGTGGGGAACGTTGCACACCGTCACCGGCTCGTCCGCCAGCAGGGTGGCGGCGAGGATGGGCAGGGCGGCGTTCTTGGCGCCGGAGATGCGCACCTCGCCGTCCAACGGCACGCCGCCGGTGATGATGAGTCGATCCATGCCGGTGCGGGACGGGCGGGCGGTGCTCAGGAGACCTGCAGCTTGCGCGCCGTCTCCCACTCCTCCGGGGTGTAGGTGCGGATGGACAGGGCGTGGAGCTCGCCCGAGGTGATGCGGTCGCTCACCGTGGCATACACCAGCTGCTGCTTCTGCACCGGGGTCTTGCCGGCGAAGACCTCGCCCACCACGGTGGCCTCGAAATGGCTGCCGTCGCCGCTGACCATGACTTCGCAGTCGGGCAGGCCGGCCTGGATCAGGCGCTTGACTTCTTCCACTTCCATCGTCGCGGATCCCCTCGTTCGGGCATGGGTCGGACACGAAAGCGGGTATTTTAGCCCCGAACAGGCCCGGCGGATACCGCCGCGGCGCCGGGCAGGGTGGTCCCGGCCTTTTTCGGCGCGCCGGCCCCGGCGCCTTCGTGCCTGTTCTGCGGGCAGGGCGTCGTTCGATGGCCGGTCAGGCCCCGTCTTCCAGGGGCAGGAGGTCCAGCAGGCCACAGACCCGGGCGATGGCCAGCAGGTCGGCGGGCAGGTGGGCAAAGCGCAGCTCGCGCCCGGCCCGGCGCGCCGCGCGCAGCCATTCCACCAGCAGGGCCAGGGCGGCGCTGTCGCAGCGCCCGGCCGCGGCCAGGTCCACCACCACCGCCTGCGGCGCGCGGTCGAGAAAGCCGCGGCTGTCACGCCACAGGCCGGGCACCGAGGCCATGGTGAGATCGCCTTCGAGGCGGAACCGGCCGCCCTCCCCGGCCACCAGCCGTGGGCTCATGCCGGCCCCGCCCCGGGCTGCTTCCGCGCCGCGCGCTCCTCCAGCCGGGCGATGAGGGCGTCGAGGCCGTGCTCGCGCACCTCGGTATCGAACGAGGTGCGGTAGTTGGCCACCAGGCTGATCCCGTCCACGGTCACGTCGAACACCTTCCACGCTCCCCGGCGCAGGTGGAGCCGGTAATGGATGGCGATGGGCTCGCCGGCGGTCCGGCGCACCTCGGTGCGCACCGTGACCTCGCCCGAGGCGGGGTCGTCGCGCAGGGGCAGGAACACCACCTCCTCGTCGGTGTACTCCAGCAGGGCGGTGGCATAGGTGCGCACCAGCAGCGTGCGGAAGGCGCGCACGAAGCGCAGCTTCTGCTTGCGGCTGGCCTCGCGCCAGTGGGAACCCAGGGCCCAGCGCGACATGGCGACGAAGTCGAAGTGGGGCAGGACGATGTCGCTCACCAGATCGTAGATGCGCTCCGGCTCCTTCTCCAGCAGCGGGCGTTCCTTCTTGAGGGTGGCCAGCATGCGCTCGGTGGTCTGCTGCACCAGGGCCTGGGGATCGTCCGCCGGTGCCGCCGGCGCGGCCACGACCGCCAGCGCCAGCACCAGGAGGGTTGCGAGTCTCTTCATTGTGCCGCCTCCTTCTTGCCGCCGCCCTCCAGGAACTGGGAGACGAAGCGGGCGATGAGCTTCTCCAGCACCAGCGAGCCCTGGGTGATCTTGATGCGCGAGCCGTCGCGCAGGACCCGGGTCCCGCCCTCGCACGGCTCCGGCGCCCGGCCCTCCAGCTCCGCCTCCAGGGCCGCCTCCTCGCACTCGTCGGCCCCGGCGCCGGGCTCCAGGCCCACGTACTTCTCGCCCAGCAGGCCGGCGGTGTAGATGCTGGCCGAGCTGTCCGCCGGCAGGGTGTCGTAGCGGCGGTCGATGCGCATGCGCACCACCGCCTGCAGCGACTGCTTGTCGAACTCGATGGCCACCACCCGGCCGATACGCACCCCCGCCATGGTCACCGGAGAGCGCACCTTGAGCCCGCTGGCGTCCTCGAACCGCGCCTCGATGGTGAAGCCGTCCTCCTCGTTGAGGGCGGACAGGTTGCTCACCTTCATGGCCAGCATGAACAGGGCGGCGAGGCCCGCGGCCACGAACACGCCCACCCAGATCTCGGTCGTTCTCGTGCTCATCATGGGGTTCAGTCTCCGAACATGAGTGCGGTGAGGACGAAGTCCAGGCCCAGCACCGCGAGGGAAGTGTAGACCACGGTGCGGGTGGTGGCGCGGCTCACGCCCTCCGAGGTGGGCACGGCATCATGGCCCTCGAACACCGCGATCCACGTCGCCACCCAGCCGAAGGCGAGGCTCTTGATGACGCCGTTGTAGACGTCATCGTACAGGTCCACCTTGTCCTGCATCTGCGACCAGTAGGCCCCCTCGTCCACGCCCAGCAGGCCGACGCCGACGAAGTAGCCGCCCAGCACGCCGACGGCGGAAAAGATCGCGGCCAGCAACGGCATGGAGATGAAGCCGGCGATGAAGCGCGGCGCCAGCACCCGCCGCACCGGATCCACCGCCATCATCTCCAGGGCCGAGAGCTGCTCGGTGGCCTTCATCAGGCCGATCTCGGCGGTGAGCGCGGAGCCGGCGCGGCCGGCGAACAGCAGCGCGGTCACCACCGGCCCCAGCTCGCGCACCAGCGACAGCGCCACCACCACCCCCAGGGACTCCTCGGCGCCGAAGTCCACCAGGGTGTTGTAGCCCTGCAGGCCCAGCACCATGCCCACGAAGGTGCCGGACACCACGATGATCACCAGCGACAGCACGCCCACCGAGAACACCTGCTGGATCACCAGCCGCGGGCGCGGCAACAGGGTGTGCAGTCCGGACAGGATCTGGACCAGCAGCAGGCTGGCCCGGCCCAGGCGCTCGAACACCCCCAGCCCGCGCCGGCCCAGGTTCTGCAGCAGGTCCAGCATCAGGCGGCGGCCTCCCGCCCTTCGCCGCCCGCCAGCAGGTCCCCGGCGTAGTCCGGCGCCGGGTAGTGGAACGGGACCGGGCCGTCGGGCAGGCCCTTGAGAAACTGTTGCGCCCACTGCGAATCCGACTCGTACAGCTCGTCGGCGGTGCCCTGTGCCACCACCCGCCCGCCGGCCAGGAGATAGATGTAGTCGGAGATGGACGCCGCCTCGGCGATGTCGTGGGACACCAGCACGCTGGTCAGGCCGAGGGACTCGTTGAGGGTGCGGATGAGCCGCACCAGCACGCCCATGGAAATGGGATCCTGGCCGGTGAAAGGCTCGTCGTAGAGGATCATGTCGGGATCCAGCGCGATGGCCCGGGCCAGGGCCACCCGCCGCGCCATGCCGCCGGAGAGCTGGCTGGGCATGAGCCGGCGTGCCCCGCGCAGGCCCACCGCCTCCAGCTTCATCAGCACCAGGTCGCGGATCATGGCCTCCGGCAGGTCGGTGTGCTCGCGCAGGGGAAAGGCCACGTTGTCGTACACGTTCATGTCGGTGAGCAGGGCCCCGTTCTGGAACAGCATGCCCATGCGCTTGCGCAGCTCGTACAGGCGGCCGCGTCCGGCACGGGTGATCTCCTCGCCCTCGAACCGGATGCTGCCGCGCTCGGGCCGGAGCTGCCCGCCCACGAGGCGCAGCAGCGTGGTCTTGCCCGTGCCGCTGGGCCCCATGATGGCGGTGACGCGGCCGCGGCGGATGTCGAGATCGACGCCGTCGAAAATGACGCGCCCGTCGCGGCGGAAGGTGAGATCGCGGATGGTGACCAGGGGTTCGTCGTTGTCTTGTTGTTGCACCACGGTCCGGCTGTCGCTGTTTCGGGGTGGGCCCATTCTGGCGGGACGGCGGCAAAAAGACAACGCCGCCCGCCACACTCCGGCTACATCAGCTCCAGCAGGGTGGCGGCATCGTGCATGGCGGCGACCGGCGGATTCGCGGCGGTGAACAGCAGCACCGTGTGTTCGGTGCCGGGCCAGGCCAGGGCGGCCTCCAGCACGCCGCGCAGCTCGCGCGGTGACGGCGCGGCGGCGGCCAGCCGGATGACGTTGAGCCGGCCGCCCGGCGGTGGCGCCCCGCTGCCGTCCCAGCAGCGGCTCGCCCCGGCCGCGCGCAGCGCCGGCGGCGGCTCGCCCTCCCCGGCCCAGGCCAGCGGCCACCGGCGGAGCAGCTCCGGCACCACCGCCTCCGGCACCGGCGCCGTGAGCATCACCCCCAGGCACCGCGGCCCCAGCATCTCCAGCGCCTCCGCCGCCCGGGCCGCGTCCATCCCCGGCACCGGCAGCTCGCACAGGAACCGCAGGTGCCCGCCGCTGTCCTCCAGCCAGTCCCGGGAGGCGCTTCCGCTCCAGGCCCCGGCCGGCACCCCCACCACCGGGAACTCGTTGCCGTAGTACCCCA
>JALUTW010000417.1 GCA_027021685.1 Chromatiales bacterium
CTGGGCCGCCACCAGTGCCGCCTGGCGCGCAGCGGCACGCTCCAGGCTCGCCCGCAGCCCGTCGGGCAGCGACGGCAGCAGCAGCAACCAGGGCGCCTGCCAGGCATGGTAGTCGGCCACTGCTTCATTCAGAAGCGGGTCCGGCCACTGCTCCTGCAACAACAGCAAGGGGAAGGCCCCGGCGTCCAGGACCCGTCCTTCCAGAGCAGGTGCCGGCGGGATACACTCCAGCCCCCGCCCGTTGCCCCAGCGGTCGCGCTGGAACCACTGGGCCCGGCCCCCGCTGCCGGCATTGACGTGCGCTTCCAGCCATTCACCGTGCCCGGTCACGCCATGCCGCTCCAGCGCCGGTGAATGGAAATGGCGCCGGCACCGCAGGCTGACGCGGAAACCGGGCACCTCACCCGGCACCGGTGCCGGCGTCCGGCAGCGGCTGTCCAGCAATGCCAGGGGCTGGTTCGTCGATGCATCCAGCAGCCACAGCTCGAACTGATCGGCCAGGGGAAAGGGCACCCGGTGGGCAAGCTGTTCCAGGGCCGCCACCAGCTGGCTGCCGGCCTGGTGAATGGCCGCCAGGTTCATGGTGGACAAGAGAGGGGCCCGGCGCAGCCCGTCGCGGGCGCTCCAGCGGCCGTAGCGGATGTCCATCACCTGGCAGTCTTCCGTCTCGCCGCCGTCCGCCGCCTGCAGATCGTGGTCATCCAGGTACAGCCCCCATTCCACACCGTCGATGCTCACAGCCTCGCCGTCGGCGGTGGCCACCACCTGCATCAGCCCCCGGTACGGGCTCAACATGCGCTGGGCGTAACACCGTACCGCGGACACGCTGACCGGTGTGTCGTACATCTCCATATCCAAAGCATAGACGACCGGGCCGCCTGCTTCGCGCACCGGCGGTGGCCCGGTAGAATGATTTCATGGAACTCGTCGATACCCATTGCCACCTGGACGCACCGGAATTCGACGCCGACCGCGCGCAGGTGCTGGCCCGGGCCCGGGCCAACGGCGTGCGCCACATGGTGGTGCCGGGCGTGGACGCCGCCGGCTGGGACGGCCTGCTGGCGCTGTGCCGTGCCGAGCCGGGCCTGTACCCGGCCCTGGGCCTGCATCCGGTGTACACCGCCCGCCACCGGGACCGGGACCTGGACGACCTGGCCCGGCGGCTCGAGGCCGGCGGCCTGGTGGCCGTGGGCGAGATCGGGCTGGACTTCCACGTCGAGGATGCCGACGCGGAGCGCCAGCAGGCACTGCTGGAGGCCCAGCTCGCCATGGCCCGCGACGCCGGCCTGCCGGTGATCCTGCACGTGCGCAAGGCCCACGACGCCATGCTCGCCACCCTGCGCCGGCTGCGCGTGCGCGGCGGCATCGCCCATGCCTTC
>JALUTW010000418.1 GCA_027021685.1 Chromatiales bacterium
CGGGCCAATCATGCCCTGGGGGTGGTGCACCGCAGCGACCGCGCCATCACCAACGTGGTGTTCATGGGCATGGGCGAGCCGCTGGCCAACTTCGACAACGTGGTGGCGGCGCTGGAGCTGCTCACCGACGACAACGCCTACGGCCTGTCCAAGCGCCGGGTCACGGTGAGCACCTCGGGGCTGGTGCCGGCGCTGGACCGCCTGCGCGGGGCCGCCGACGTGGCCCTGGCGGTGTCGCTGCACGCGCCCGACGATGCCCTGCGCAACGAGCTGGTGCCCATCAACCGCAAGTATCCCATCGCCGAGCTGCTGGCCGCCTGCCGCCGCTACGTGGACGCCCAGCATCACAAGGCCCGCATCACCTTCGAGTACGTCATGCTGGACGGCATCAACGACTCGCCGCAGCAGGCGCGGGCCCTGGCCCGGCTCCTGGCCCCGCTCCCGGCCAAGGTCAACCTCATCCCCTTCAACCCCTTTCCGGGCACCGGTTACCGCTGCTCGCCGCCGGCGGCGGTGGATCGCTTCCGCGCCGTTCTCCGGCAGCATGGCCTGGTGACCGTGACCCGCCGCACCCGCGGCGACGACATCGCCGCCGCCTGCGGCCAGCTCGCCGGCCGGGTACGCGACCGCCGGCGCCGCCGGGAGGCGCGGTCGTGAGGCGCCGGCTGCTGCCGGGCCTGCTGGTGCTGGCGGCGGCGCTGGCCGGCTGTGCCGCCACGCCCGGGGGCGGTCCCAGGGTGGACCTCAAGCGGGCCTCCCAGCTCAACGCCGAGCTGGGCCGCCAGTACATGGTCCAGGGCCGGCTGGCGGTGGCCCGGCGCAAGCTGGAGAAGGCGCTGCGGCAGGATGACGACAACGGCCTCGCGCACCACTTCATGGCCGAGCTGCACCGCCGCACCGGCAAGCTGGACGAGGCCGAGGTGCATTTCCGCCGGGCGCTGGAGCTGCTGCCCGAGGACCCGTCCCTGCTCAACAACTACGGCGTGTTCCTGTGCGACCGCAAGGAGTACGACCGGGCCATGACCTATTTCAGGCGGGTGCTGGACGATCCGTTCTATGCGGGCAAGGCGCAGGCGGCGGAGAACCTGGGCCTGTGCGCCCGGGCCAAGGGCGACGTGGCCACCGCCGAGCGTTACCTGGGCGAGGCCCTGCGCCTGGATCCCAGGCGGCCCAAGGCGCTCATCGCGCTGGCCGGGATCCGCTTCGACCAGGGGCAGGCCGCCGACGCCTACGATCTCTACCGCCGGTTCCTGCGCGTGGGCCGGCATACGCCGGAGAGCCTGTGGCTGGGCTGGCTGCTGGAGACGGAGCGGGGCAACCACAAGACCGCCCGTTCCTACGCGGTGCTGCTCAAGGGCAAGTTCCCCGACTCGGA
>JALUTW010000419.1 GCA_027021685.1 Chromatiales bacterium
TCACGGCCGGAACCCTGCAGAAACGGGCCGAGGCCCCGGTGCAGGCCGCGGCACAGGCCGAGTCCATCCTCACCGCGCGCGCCGGGGCGGCGTCCGGCGGCATCGACACCCGGGCCCTGGCCCGCGCCCGGGAGCAGACCCGGCTCAGCGGCCGCAAGCGGGCGCGGGTGGAAAGCCGCATCCCCAGCAGCGGCCAGCGGCGGCTGGCCCCGGCCGGCAGCCGGGGGCCCGCCCGCACCCAGGAAGAGATCCAGCTCGTGTTCGATCGCAACAAGGGCGCCATCGACCGCATCTACAACCGCGCCCTGCGCCGCGACCCCACCCTGCAGGGCAAGGTGGTGTTCAAGATCACCATCGCCCCCTCCGGCCGGGTGGTGCGCATCAGCATCGTCTCCAGCGAGCTCAACAACCCGGCGCTGGAAAAGCGCCTGCTGGCCCGGATCAAGCTGTTCAACTTCGGGGCCAAGGACGTGGCCACCACCACCGTCACCTACCCGGTGGTGTTCCTCCCTTCCTGACGGGCAAACCGCTGCTAAACTGTGGTGACGGTCACCGTTTGCGCATCGCGCACTCAACCCTGCCGGGGCGCAAACCGATGAAACCGATATGGCGGCAGGACCCCGGCATCGGCCGGAGGCCACCGTTTGTGAGAGGGTTCACATCGCGCCGCTGGCGGATCACCTAAATTTGTGGCGAGAGGGGCGTTTTCCGCCCCCATTATTTCCTCGTCCCGCGCAGGGTATTGGCGCGGCGCGACAACACAACGAGACGAGGCCACGGGACACCTCATCGGCGACCGCGCGCCCGGGACTGGCAACATGGCACAACCGCAACCACAGGTCGATCGCAAGCTGCTGCGCACCTTCGAGCCCCTGGACCGCCTCACCGCGGACAAGTTCGAGGAGATCATCGACAAGTCCACCATCGAACAATACCCCGCCGGCCGCACCCTGTTCCGCCAGGGCGACAAGGACCGCCGCACCTACTACCTCATGCAGGGCTCGGTGGAGCTGACCCAGATCGGCAAGTCCCGGGGCACGGTGATCAAGGCCCGCAGCCCCGAGGCGGTCCAGGCCCTGGTGCCGGAGCTGCCCCGTGCCTTCACCGCCAAGGCCAAGACCCCGGTCACCGTGTTCGTGGTGGATCCCGACCTGCTGGACATCCTGCTGTGCGACGACCACGCGCCCGGGGCCTACCAGGTCACCGAGCTCTCGGCCGAGGACGACACCACCGACTGGATGCTGCGCTTCCTGCAGTCCTCCACCTTCCTCCACCTGCCCACCGAAAACCTGCAGCGCATCCTCCTGCGCATGGAGGAGGTGAAGTTCAAGTCGGGCCAGGTCATCATCCGCCAGGGCGAGAGCGACGACTACTACTACATCGTCAAGAGCGGCCGCTGTGCCGTCTCGCGGCGCCCGGCCCCCAATGCCGCCGACGTGCGCCTGGCCATTCTCACCGAGGGGGACGGCTTCGGCGAAGAGGCCCTCATCACCCACGGCAAGCGCAACGCCACCGTGACCGCCCTGGAAGACACCCGGCTCATGCGCCTGCACAAGGACGACTTCATCCCGCTGCTGGTGGAACCGCTGCTGGACTTCATCGACGAAGCCGCGGCGGACAAGCTGGTCAAGGGCGGCAGCCAGCTCATCGACGTGCGCAGCAACGAGGACTTCCGCCGCGACGGGCTGCCCGGGGCCACCAACATCCCGCTCTCGGCCCTGCGCACCCGGGCCGGCAGCCTCAATCCCGAGCGCGAATACATCATCTACTGCGCCGACGGCAACCAGAGCGCGGCGGCAGCCTTTCTCCTGGTCCAGCACGGATTCCGTTGCAAGATCCTGCAGGGCGGGCTCGCCGCCGCCACCGGGCTCCTGGGCGCCGGCGCCGGGAAGAAGGCCGGAGAAAAGAAAAAACCCGCGGCCGCAGAAAAGAAGAAGCCCGCGGCCGCGAAACCCGCCGCGCGGCCGGCAAAGAAGAAGGAGGAACCCCCCGAGCCCCCGGCAGCCGGCAAGACCGGCTCCCCCCAGGTGCAGCGCGAGCACGAGCGCCTGCAGAAGGAGGCCGAGGCCCTCAAGCGCCAGGCCGACTCCCTGGCCCAGAAGACCGCCCAGGCCGAGGCCGCCAAGGCCGCCGCCCGGCGCGAGGTGGAACGCCTCAAGCAGGAGGAGATCGCGCGCAAGGAGGCGGAGCTGGCCGCGGCCCGCAGGAAGGCCGAGGAGGAGGCCCGCCGGGCCGAGGCCGCCGAGCGTGCCCGCCGCGAGGCCCTGAAGGAGGCCGAGCGGCTGCAGGCCCTGGAACAGAAAAAGCGCGAGCGTGACCTGGCCGCGGCCCTCAAGCGGGCCGAGGAGGAAGCCGCCCGCGCCCGTGCCGCCGAAGAGGCGCGCAAGAAGGCCCTGGCCGAGGCCGAGCGCATGCAGCGCATGCAGCAGACCCATTACACCGCCGAGCTGGAGGCCGCGCGCCAGAAGGCCGCCGCCGAGGCCGAGCGGGCCAAGGCCGCCGAGGCCGCCTACCAGAAGGCCATGGCCGAGGCCCGGGCCCTGCAGGAGGCCCAGGCCCGGTTCGATGCCGAACTGGCCGCCGTGCGGGCCCGGGTGGAGGAACAGGCCGAGCGGGCCAAGGCCGCCGAGGCCGCCCGCCTGGAGGCCCTGAGCGAGGCCGAGCGCATCAAGGCCGAGGCCGAGGCCATCAAGGAACAGGCCTTCGCCGAGACCGAGCGCCTGCGGCGCGAGGCCGAGGCCACCCGCCGCCAGGCGGAGGCCGAGCTGGCCCGGATCCGGGCCGAAGCCGAGGCCGCCGCCCGGCGCCAGGCCGAGCTCCAGGCCGAACTGGAGCGCGAGCGCCAGCGGGCCCGGGAGCAGGCCGACGAGGCCGCGGCCGCCGCCGCCACCGCCCGCGAGCAGGCCGAGGCCGATGCCCGCCGCCTGCGGGAAGAGGCCGAGGCCATCCGGGCCCAGGCCATCGAGGAGGCCGAGCGCCTGCGCGCCGAGCTGGAAGCCGCCCGCCAGGAGATGGCGCGGGAAGCCGCCCGCGCCCGCGAGGAGGCCGAGGCCGCCGCCCGCCTGCGGCGCGAGGCCGAGGAGGCCGCCGCCGCCCAGGCCGCCGCCGCCCAGGCCGCCGCCGCCCAGGCCGCCGCCGCGCGGGCCAAGGCCGAGGCCGAGGAGGCCGCCCGGCGCGAGGCCGAGCTGGCCGCCGCCGCCCGTGCCCGTGCCGAAGAGGAGGCCCTGGCCCGGCGCGAGGCCGAGGAGGCCGCCCGCCGCGAGGCCGAACGCCAGGCCGCCGCCCGCGCCCGCGAGGAGGCCGAGGCCGCCGCCCGCCGCCTGGCCGAGGAGGCCGCCGCCCGCGAGGCCGAGGCCCGGCGCCGGCTGGAGGAGGAACGCCGGCGCAAGGCCGAAGAGGCCGCGGAAGAGGCGCGGGCCCGGCAGATGGCCGAGGAGATCAAGGCCAAGCTGGAAGCCGCCCAGCGGGAGAAGCAGCAGGCCGCCGGGGGCGACAGCAGCGAGGGCATCGCGCTGGCCCAAACCAGCGTCCGCGAGGTGCGCGGGCGCACCATCCTCGAGGGCGAGGAGGACATCTTCATCTTCCAGCCGCCGCGCCCCTCCGGCCACGACGACGACGAAGACGTACCGGAGCTGGAGGACGAGGCGCGGGCCGAGGCCCGGCGCCGCCACCAGCGGAAGAAGCGCGCCAGGAAGAAGGCCGCGGCCGACGAGGTGCCGTCGTTCATCCTGGAAGACGACGCGGACCCGGACACGCCGTCGCGGGAAGACGAGTCCGGCTACGATTTCGCCGCCATCGCCCCGGCCGCCGACGCCGGCCCGGAACGCCTGGCCCCGGCCGCCGGCGGCCAGCACAAGCGCACCCTGGTGGCGGTGGCCGCCAGCGTGGCGCTGGCGGGCGTGCTGGGCGTGATGTTCCTGCGCGGCGGCCACGACGTGGACCAGGAGGTGGAGCGGGTGGCGCGCATGGTGGAGCAGCCGGCCGCGCCCGCCGCCAGCGAGGCCGACGTGGCCGGGCGCCTGGCGGGTTCGGAGACCCGCGCCGCCGGCCTGGGCGCCGCCGCGCGGCTGAAGGCCGACGCAAGGGTGCGGCAGGAAGCGGAGGCCGAATACCGCCGGCTGCTCGCCCGCTGGAAGAACCAGGCCCGGCAGGACACCCCCCCGCCGGCGCCCCCGGCCCCCGCTGCCGCAGCGGTTCCGGCCGCACCCGCGCCCGACAGCCCCGCCGCGCCGGCGCCGGAATCGCCGCTGGCGGTCCCGCTGGCCGAGGAGGCCCCGCCGGCCGCTGCCGTGGCCGACGGCTCGCCCGAGGAGCAGGTTGTGCTGCCGGCCACGGCCCTGGAAGAACAGCCCGCGGAGCCGGTGGCGGAGGACCAGCCCTAGCGGCGGACCAGGGGCGGAGGCCTCAGCCGGCCGCCTCCGGCGGCAGGATCACCTCGTGCCGGCCCTGCTGGCGTGCCGGATCCACGTACTCGAAGATGGCGGCCTTGAGCGGCCAGCCCTTCTCGTCCGTCACCACCACCGTCCAGCGCCCCAGGGCCAGGGGGTCGAGATCCCTGGCGGAGTACACGCGCCAGCGCGGCCCCTTGACCTCGAACTTCACCGTCGCCACCACCTCGCCGTTGTACTCCCAGCGGTGATAGACGGTCTGCCCCTGCATGCCGCGCAGCTCGGTGAAGAAATAGATCCGGCGCACGTCGTTGGCCAGCGCCAGGACCCGGTTGACGGGCTCCCGATCCACCACCTCGGTGGTGAACATGGCTCGCGCCACGCGGCCCCCGGCGGGCTGTGCCGGCAGCGCCCCCCAGGTCCACAGGAGCACGGCGGCCACGAGCACCCGGGTCACGACAAGGGGGCATCGACGCTGAAGATCCATGGCGCTAACGTTAGTCGTCCCTGTCCCGTCTGGCCAGGGCCGCGATCACAAGTACCCGCCGAGCACCAGCCACCAGCCCGCCGCCAGCACCAGCAGCAGCGAAGACAGGGCCGCACGCACGGCGATGGCGCGCCGCAGCGCGGGATCGGCCGCCGGATGCTGTGCCGGTCGCGTCCGCTCGCACAGGCGCTCCCAGGCCCGCTGCAGGCCCTCCGGCACCGCCTGCCGGCGACCCGGCTCCAGCCGCCGCGCCAGCTCGGTCACGGTGCTCACCCGCCCCGGCCGGCCCTTGGGAAACGAGGCCGCATCGCTGAACACCACCCGGCCCTCCACCCGGGGGTCGCCGGCCGCCTCCCGCACTGCGGCCACCGCCGCCTCCAGGTGCGGCAACGGGTTGGCGAAGGGAAAGCCGCCGCCGCCCGGCGACTGCACCCACTGCTCCATGCGTTCGGCCGCGAACACGGCGCCGGGAAAATCCCGGTAGTCCAGGACCAGCAGCCCCGTGGGCAGCAGCGCTGCGTGGGCCAGGTGCACGGGTTCGTCGGTGCCGCCGTCCACCAGCACGTTGTGCAGCCAGTGGCGCGACAGGCGCCGCAACGGCGCCGGAAGCCGGGTGGCCCCGGCCAGCCGGCGGACGATGTCCAGGTCGATCCAGAAGGACGCGCCGGCCAGCACCAGCGGCCCCAGCCACTGAAGCCAGTTCGACTCGAGTTCCTGCAGCAGGAATTCCATTGTTCCGTTTCCGCCCGATGCCGCCGCGACCACGGTACCCCGGTCCGCTTCGCGCGGCAAGGCGGCTCGTGTATCATCAGCGGCGGGTGCCGCCCATCCTGACTTATCGGCAAGGGAGATCGTGATGTTAGCCGCATGCCGCCGCCTGTTCGCCGTGCTGCTCCTTTGCCTGCCCGCCGCCCTGTCCGCGGCCCAGGTGGGCCAGGCGGCGCCGGAGTTCGAACTCCGCGGGCTGGACGGCGAGACCTACACCCTGGCGGCGTTGCGCAAGCGCGGCCATGTCCTGCTGGTGTTCTGGTCCACCCATTGCCACACCTGCCACAGCCTGGTGCCGCGGCTGCGCAACCTGCACCGCGCCTGGCGCGGCAAGGGCCTGGTGCTGGCCGCCATCAACGTGGGTTACGAAACCCGCAAACAGGTGGCCCAGTACGCCCGCGACAACGAGCTGGACTACCTGGTGCTGGCCGACGACGGGCACAAGGAGGACGTGATCCTCGACTACGGGCTCAAGGTCACCCCCACCTTCGTCCTGGTGGCGCCCGACGGCCGCATCGTCTACCGCGGCAGCCGCCTGCCCGACGTGGAGCGTCACCTGGCGCGCTGAGCCGGGTCCTGCGAGGCGACAATGACCGTCACCCCGCCCGAGGAGCAGCTTCGCCAGGCCCAGGCCGTGCTCAACGACTACGGCCGGGTCCTGGCCGAGGCCGAGGATCCCACCTGGGGACTGCCGGCCTCGCGCCTGCCCCATCCCAAGGACACCATCAAGAACGCCATCCAGATCCTGCTGTGGGAGGTGGGCGACACCGGGGGTGGCGAGGTCTCCACCAGCCTGGTGGAAGCCTACGTGTTCCTGGCCCAGTTCATCCCCGACGAGGACGCCGAGATCCTGGCCCGGGGCCGCGCCGCCCTGGCCAGCGGCGATCCCGCGCATCCGGACCTGGAGTGCGCCGACCGCGCGGCGCGCATCGTCAACGAGATCAA
>JALUTW010000420.1 GCA_027021685.1 Chromatiales bacterium
TGGTCTTTATCGCCGTGTTCGTCCTGGCCCTCGTGGGCACTCCGTTCCTGGCCTCGCTCCGCCTGGCCAGCAAGCGGGACCGCGACCGCCAGCACCCGGCGCACTGAGACGGGGGCGGGGCCGCCGCGCCCCGCCCCGTGACTGAAGCCACTGTTCCCCCCATCTGGGGGGAAGAGTCTTGTCGTGTTTGAAACGGCGCCCGCCGCCTGATGGAGCCAGCATGAGCCCCGCCCCCCGGCAGTCCAACGAAGCCATCGAGCAGGAACTCTACGCCAAGCGCGAGAAGATTTACCCGCGCGAGGTCCATGGCCTGTACGCCACCCTGAGGACCCTGGGTGTATTCGTTCTGCTGGGCCTCTACTACGGCCTGCCCTGGCTGCGCTGGGGCGACCGCCAGGCGGTGCTGCTGGACCTGCCGGCGCGGCAGTTCCACATCTTCGGCATCACCTTCTTTCCCCAGGACTTCTTCTACCTGGCGGTCCTGCTCATCATCGCCGCCCTGGCCCTGTTCTTCTTCACCACCCTGGCGGGCAGGCTGTGGTGCGGCTACGCCTGCCCGCAGACGGTGTGGACCGAGGTGTTCCTGTGGATGGAACGCAAGGTGGAGGGCGACCGGCCCCAGCAGATGAAACTGGACAAGGCCCCCTGGACACCGCGCAAGGTGCTCATCAAGGGGACCAAGCACACGCTCTGGATCCTGTTCTCGCTGTGGACCGGCTACACCTTCGTTGGTTATTTCACCCCCATCACCGAGCTGGCGGTGAAGATCGGGTCCCTGTCCACCGGGCCCTGGGAGACCTTCTGGGTCCTGTTCTACGGTGCCGCCACCTATCTCAACGCCGGCTGGATGCGGGAACAGGTGTGCATCTACATGTGCCCCTACGCCCGCTTCCAGAGCGCCATGTTCGACGAGAACACGCTGGTCATCTCCTACGATCCCGGGCGGGGAGAGCCGCGCGGCTCGCGCAAGCGCGGCGTGGACCCGCGCAGCCTCGGTCTCGGCGACTGCATCGACTGCACCTTGTGCGTGCAGGTCTGTCCCACCGGCATCGACATCCGCGACGGCCTGCAGTACCAGTGCATCGGCTGCGCCGCCTGCATCGATGTCTGCAACCAGGTCATGGACAAGATGGGCTACCCGCGGGGTCTCATCCGCTACACCACCCAGAACGCGCTCCAGGGCAAGCCCACGCGCATCCTGCGCCCGCGGGTGTTCGTCTACTCCGCGGTCCTGCTGCTGCTGACCACGGCGCTGGTCCACGCCCTGCTGACCCGGGTGCCGCTGGAGGTGGACGTGATCCGGGACCGCAACGCCCTCTACCGCGAGGTGGGCGGCGGCCTGGTGGAAAACACCTACCTGCTCAAGGTCATCA
>JALUTW010000421.1 GCA_027021685.1 Chromatiales bacterium
GGGTCCACGCCGTGGCGGGCGGCGGCCTCGCGAATCAGCGCATCGAAGCGGGTGGTCCGGGGATCGGGGCGGCGGTGGGTGTTGAAGGCCACCAGGCGGCCCACGCCGTTCACCCTCCGGGTGACCCGCACCAGGGTGTGGATACCGTCGTGGTAGGCCCGGTCGGTGATGAGATGGCTGCCGTCGGGCAGGCGGTAGACATAGACCGGCCCGGCCGGCACCACCCCGGACCACGCGGCCAGCACTCCTGCAAGAATCAGAGACGACGCCTTCATGTACCCTTCCTTATCGGCCGGTGGCGGGCGAAACCTTACCCCCGGGACGCGCCCCGGGCCGGCATTGAGGATACAATTGGCAGGCTGTTGAAAAACAGCCTGCCAAAGCGGGGCAGGGATGCCTCGCCCGCAAATCAGGCGCGCAAGCGCCTGATTTGGCGTAGCCGAACCCGGACCTGCGCCGGGTTCGGCGCGTTGAAAAAGGTCGGGATGGCCTTTTTCAACATCCTGTTAAAGAGATCCCAGATCCGCCGGAGGACCTGCCATGCACCGCGACGAACAGACGCCCTACACCATCGAGGCCCTGGAACTGGGCCCCATGGAGAACTTCGTCTACCTCGTCAGCGACCGGGCCAGCGGACGCGCTGCCGTGGTGGATCCAGCCTGGGAGGTGGACCGTATCCTGGAGCTGGCGCAGCAGCGGGGAGTACGCATCACCGACATCCTGCTCACCCACAGCCATCACGACCACGTCAACGGGATCGAGCAGGTGCTGGAACGCCACGACGCCCGGGTGCACCTGCTCAAGCCCGAGGCCCGGTTCTGGGGCCGGGACCTGGAGCGGCCGGTGCTGCACCACGGCGGGGACGTGATCCGGCTGGGCGAGACCGAGATCCGGGTCCTCCACACCCCGGGGCACACGCCGGGCTCGGCCTGCTACCACCTGGGCGACGACCTCATCACCGGTGACACCCTGTTCGTGTTCGGCTGCGGCCGCTGCGACCTGGCCGGCGGCGACCCGGAGCAGATGTACGACACCCTGCGCCGCCTGGCCACCGGGCTGCCTGCCGGCACCGTCATCCACCCCGGCCACAACTACGCCGAGAAGCCCACCAGTACCCTGGCCGAGCAGAAGGCAGGCAACCCCTTCCTGCACTTCGACGACCCGGCGGCGTTCGTCCGCTACCGCATGCACGAGCACGACCGCATCCGCCACACCCCCTACCACCCGGTGCCCCGGGAATAAACCACACAAGAAAAAAGGGTAGCCCGGGGGCTCAAGAAGCCGCCGCAGCCGCCGAAACAGGAAGCGTTGGCGCTCGCATTGCGCCGCGCATCCATCCACCTGCTGCCCGTGGAGAACGACATGCTGCGGCTCAACATCAAGACCAAGGTGCTTGCGGCCTTCATGGCCCTGGCCGCCATTCCCATCTTCGTCACCAGCCTGGTCATCGACAACCGTGCCAACAGCGCCGCCACCGAGGCGCTGGAGGAACAGGTGCGCAACCGGCTGCTGGCCACCCGGGAGATCAAGAAGGACCAGATCGAGGACTATTTCGCCACCCTGCTCACCAGCCTGCGCTCGCTGTCGGTGGACCGCATCACGGTCCAGAACGCCCGCGCCTTTGCCAGCAACTTCGCCGAGGCCGCCCGCAAGCCCGATGCCGATCAGCGCCGGCGGGTGGCGGCGTTCTACCGCGAGACCTTCGCCAGGGCCTACGCCGGGCGCCACGGCGTGCCGCTGGCGGACCCGGAGGCCCTGTTCCAGGCACTGGACGACGCCGCCATCGCCATGCAGGACACCTACATCGCCGCCAACGGCAACAAGCTGGACGAAAAGCACGACCTGCAGGACCCGGACGATGGCACCCAGTACGGCTACGAGCACGGCGAACGCCACTCGTCGCTGCTGCGCAACCTCGAGAAGTTCGGCCTGGCTGATCTCTACATCGTCGATCCCAAGGGCCGGGTGGTGTACTCGGCGCGCAAGCGCATCGACTTCGGCACCGATCTGGCCCGGGGACCGTTCAAGGCCTCCGGACTGGCCCGGGCCCATTTTGCCGCCATGAAGGGGGACAACTACGACGTGGTGGCCATGGCGGACTTCGAGTCCTACCTGCCCGCTTTCGGTGCGCCGGCGGCCTTCCTCGCCTCGCCCATCCAGGACGTGGAGGAGCCCGACGACTTCGAGTTCCTCGGCACCCTGGTGTTCCGGATCCCGGTGGACCGCATCAACGCCATTCTCACCGGCCGCGGCCGCTGGGCCGGCATGGGCCTGGGCCAGACCGGCGAGATCTACCTGGTGGGGACCGACAAGCGCATGCGTTCCGTCGCCCGCAGTGCGGTGGAGGACACCGCCGCCTTCGTGCAGGCCCTGGCCGATGCCGGGGTGGACGAACGGACCCGGCGGATCGTGGCCACCCGGCGCGAGACCGCCACCGTGCTGGCACTGGACACCCCGTACGTGGCCGCCGCCCTGCGCGGCGAGACGGGCATCGGGGAATTCACCGGCCTCCTCGGCCCCCCGGTGCTGGCCGCCTACGCCCCGCTCGAGATCATGCCGGGGGTGCGCTGGGCCATGGTGAGCGAGATCGGCAGTGACGAGGCCTTCGCCGCGCGCACCGGCCTGGCCGCCGACATCCGCGTGGCGGCGGTGGCCGTGGCCCTGATCATGATCGCCCTGGCCTCGGGGGCGGGCTATTTCTTCGCCAACACCCTCACCCGGCCGCTGGTGCGCCTGGCCGGTGTCATCGGCGAGATCGAACGCGACTCCGATCTCACCCGCCGCATCGACGTCAGGAGCCGGGACGCGATCGGCCGCATGGGCGAGGCCCTCAACCGGCTGCTGGAGAAGTTCCACCACAGCATGACCGAGGTCGCCGCCGCCACCACCCAGGTGGCCAACTCGGCCGAGGAGATGAGCGCGGTCACCAGCGAGACCTCCGCCGGGGTGGCCCGGCAGTTCGATCAGATAGATCAAATGGCCACCGCCATCAACGAGATGTCCGCCACCGTGCAGGAGGTGGCGCGCCATGCCGGCGAGGCGGCGCAGGCCGCCAACGCCGCCGACGAGGAGGCCCGCAACGGCAACGCCACCGTGTCACGCACGGTGGATGTCATCGATGCCGTGGCCGGCGAGATGCAGCAGGCGGTGGAGGTCATCGAGCGCCTGGCCCGGGAGAGCGAGGACATCGGGGCGGTCATGGATGTCATCCGCAACATCGCCGAGCAGACCAACCTGCTGGCCCTCAACGCCGCCATCGAGGCCGCCCGGGCCGGCGACCAGGGCCGCGGCTTCGCCGTGGTGGCCGACGAGGTGCGCACCCTCGCCGGCCGTACCCAGCAGTCCACGGTGGAGATCGAGCAGATGATCGAGAAGCTGCAGGCCGGCGCCCGCGATGCGGTGGCGGTCATCGGCCAGGGCCGGGAAAAGACCGAGGAGGCCGTGGCCCAGGCGGCCGAGGCCGGCAAGGCCCTGGAGACCATCACCCGCTCGGTCAACACCATCTCGGAGATGAACACCATGATCGCCTCGGCCGCCGACGAGCAGCGCTCGGTGACCGAGGAGATCAACCGCAACGTGGTGACCATCACCCAGGTGGCGGAGCAGACCACCGAGCACGCGGCCCAGACTTCCAGCGCCGCGGGCGAGCTGAGCCAGCTTGCCGCCCGGCTGCAGGAGCTGGTGGCGCGGTTCCGGACCTGAAGGGCATAAGGGCTGCTGGGGGCTGGGTCTCAGAAGCCAGTGAAAATGGCCCTCACCCAGCGCGGTTGCCGGTGCAGCCATGTCCCGCAGCTCCTGTTCCGGCCACGCGATTCCAACGCAGAGACGCAGAGACGCAGAGAACGCAGAGGTTCTTGTTGAATTGAAAGATCAGCCCCATGTGGCGCGAGGACAAAGCCGTCGCATCCCACGCCCATCCGTCCTCTGATCTGTCCTCTGTCCTCCGTCTTCTGTCCTCTGAAACGCAGGGACGAAGACCGGCCTCGCGGCGGCCCATGCACCCAGGCGCCGGCCCCCAGCCCCTATTTCTCCGCGACGATGTAGCTCATCCAGGATTCCTGGTTCTCCACCTCCTCCACCTCGTAGTACTCGCCGGTCCCTTCCATGAACTCGTCGTCGTCATCGCCCTCCTCGAACCGCTCCCAGTACACGCGCACCTTCGTGAAACCCGCCTCCAGCAGCAGCTCGCGCAGTTCGGGGATGCTCCACAGGCGCCAGTCGTAGGTGAAGGCCCGCTCCATCTTCGAGCCGTCGTCGAAGTGGAAGTGGATGTGGCACAGGATGTCATGGGTGACGGGATTGAAGGCGGCATGCTCCCAGACGTAGGTGGCCGGCTCGCCGTCGATGTCGGTCTCCTCGGTGAGGGTGTCCTGGCACTCGGTGCCCCCGAACAGGTCCAGGATCAGCAGGCCGTCGTCCCTGAGCCCGCGGCGGGCGATGGTGAAGTACTCGCGCAGGGCGTCGCGGGTCTTGAAGATGCAGTAACTGAAGTTGAGGGCGCAGGTGATGTCGGCCGGCTCCGCCTCGGCGGTGCGCACGTCGCCCTCCACCAGGCGCACCCTCGCCGCCACCTCCGGCCCCGCCGCCTCCACGTTGTGGCGCCGGCCCCAGTCCAGGGTCTCGCGGTCGATGTCGATGCCGGTGGCGGTGCGCTCGGGGTCGGACCGGCACCAGGTGGTGGCCAGGTAGGCGGTGCCGCAAAAGTCCTCCCGCATGTGCAGGGCCTTGCGCCCGCGCAGCTCGCGGAACACGCGGTCGAAGAACTCCACCTCGGCCTCCGGCGCCTGCACCGCCTTCTGGTACAGCACGTGGCGGTCGGCCTGCGCCGCCAGGGGCGGCCCGTCGTGGCGGAGCTTCTCCTTCCGTTTTCTGCGCTTGCGGCTCACGGCAATCCTCCCGGGGTCAAAACCCGCAAAGCCTAAGGCATTTGCCGCCGGCACCACAAGCGCACCGTCGGCCCGCGGGCGGGAAACTGGTATCATGGGTGTTCTGGACCATCCCGGAGCCCCCATGACCCGGCACGACACCCTCGCCGTGCGCGTGGGCGGCGTCACCCTCGGCGGCGGCGCCCCCGTGGCGGTGCAGTCCATGACCAACACCGACACCGCCGATGCGGAGGCCACCGCGCGCCAGGTGGCCGAGCTGGCCGCGGCCGGCTCGGAGCTGGTGCGCATCACGGTGAACACCGAGGCCGCCGCCGCCGCGGTGCCGCGCATCCGTGATCGCCTGCTGCAGCAGGGCCTGGAGGTGCCGCTCATCGGCGACTTCCACTTCAACGGCCACAAGCTGCTGGAGCGCCATCCCGCCTGCGCCGTGGCCCTGGACAAGTACCGCATCAACCCCGGCAACGTGGGCCGCGGCAGCCGGCGCGACGCCCGCTTTGCGCAGATGATCGAGCTGGCCTGCCGCCACGGCAAACCCGTGCGCATCGGCGTCAACTGGGGCAGCCTGGACCCGGCGGTGCTGGCCCGGCTCATGGACGAAAACGCCGGCGCCGCCCGCCCGCGCGAGCCGCGCGCGGTCATGCGCGAGGCCGTGATCACCTCGGCCCTGGAGAGCGCCGCCGAGGCGGTGCGCCTGGGACTGCCCGAGGACCGCATCGTGATCTCGTGCAAGATGAGCGGCGTGCGCGACCTGGTGGCAGTCTACCGCGAGCTGGCGCGGCGCTGCCGCCATCCCCTGCACCTGGGGCTGACCGAGGCCGGCATGGGCGACAAGGGCGTGGTGGCCTCCGCCGCCGCCCTGGCGCCGCTGCTGCTGGAGGGCATCGGCGACACCATCCGCATCTCCCTCACCCCGGAGCCCGGCGCGCCGCGCACGCGCGAGGTGCAGATCGCCCAGGAGATCCTCCAGGCCCTGGAGCTGCGCAGTTTCGCCCCGGCCGTGGTCGCCTGTCCCGGCTGCGGCCGCACCACCTCCACCTTCTTCCAGGAACTGGCCCGGGACATCCAGGCCTATCTCCGGGCGCAGATGCCGGTGTGGCGCACCCGCTACCCCGGCGTGGAGAACATGACCGTGGCGGTGATGGGCTGCGTGGTCAACGGCCCCGGCGAGAGCCGGCACGCCGACATCGGCATCAGCCTGCCGGGCAGCGGCGAGCAGCCCGTGGCGCCGGTGTACGAGGACGGGGTCAAGACCGTGACCCTCAAGGGCGAGGACATCGCGGCCCAGTTCCAGGCCCGGCTCGAGGCCTACGTGGAACGCCGCTTCGGGAAGGCGGCCTCCTCCACCGGCACCTGAATAACTGTTCCAAATGTCACTACATTTCCGGCCCCGGCGCCCGGACCCGACTCGTGATCCGCAACGCAGAGACGCGGAGGACGCAGAGCGGACCCCTGGGGCCATCCCGTGGCCGGCCCGGGCCCGGGAGCGGCGCCCCGGCGCCACGCGGCGGGACCCCGGCCCGACGGGCCACCCGAATTCCGGCGGGAGGCGGCCATCACCGCCCGCCCGGGGTGGTCTGCTGCAACATCCGGCATGGGCCTCTGCGATCCCTGCGTCCCTGCGATCTCTGCGTTGTCCCGGGGACAGGGAGAAAACCACCGGACCTTCCCCGGCATCAGCCCCCGGGTGACCGGGTA
>JALUTW010000422.1 GCA_027021685.1 Chromatiales bacterium
CCCCGGTGGTCGCCGTACACCGCCGAGGTGGACAGCAGCACCAGCCGCCGCGGCGGCCGGGCGGCCAGGGCGGCCAGCAGCCGGCCCAGGCGCGGGTCGTCGTCGCCGCGCGGCGGCGGGGGCACGAAGTGGAACAGGGCGTCCACCGGCGGCAGGGCGCCCGCGTCCACCGGCCGGTCCAGGTCCAGGCACGCGGCCCGAAAACCGGCCGCGGCCAGGCGCGCGGCACGCGCCTTGCTGCGGGTGAAGGCGTGCACCGTGGTGCCGTCGGCGGCGAGCAGCCGCGCCAGGCGCAGGCCCACGTCGCCGCAGCCGACAATAGACACAGCCTTCAAGGGTTTTTCTGAGATATCCACTGGGTAATAATGCCGCCCTTTGCCCGGCGATGCAGCACCCATACTCATTTGGCATGAGCTTTCCCGTCACTGTCCAGCCCGGCGGCCACACCTTCGAGGTGGCGCCGGGCGAAAGCGTGCTGGACGCCGCCCTGCGCCAGGGCGTGCGCCTGCCCTACGGCTGCCGCGACGGGGCCTGCCTCACCTGCCGCGCGCGGCTGGTGGCGGGCGAGGTGGTCTATCCCGCCGGGCCGCCCCCGGGGCTGACCGAGGCCGAGCGCGCGGCCGGCGCCTTCCTGCCCTGCCTGGCCCGCCCCTGCGGTCCGCTGGTGATGGAGGCCGACGTCATGGCCGACGACGAGCCCGCCGCGGTGCACACCATGCCGTGCCGGATCCAGGAGAAGGTCCAGCTCAGCCACGACGTGGTGCTGCTGCGGCTGAAGCTGCCCGCGGGAAGGCGCCTGGCCTTCCGCGCCGGCCAGTACATCGAGATCCTGCTGCGCGACGGCCGCAAGCGGGCGTTTTCCATCGCCAACGCGCCCCATGACGACGCCTTCATCGAGCTGCACGTGCGCCACGTGGACGGGGGGCGCTTCACCACCGAGGTGTTCGAGTCCCTGGGCGAGAAGGACATCCTGCGCATCGAGGGGCCCAAGGGCGGGTTCTACCTGCGCCAGCAGTCGCCGCGGCCGGCCATCCTCATGGCCGGCGGCACCGGGTTCGCGCCCGTCAAGGGCATGGTGGAGGACGCCCTGGCCCGGGGCCTGGCGAAGCCGCTGCACATCTACTGGGGGGCGCGCACCCGGGCCGATCTCTACATGGACGAGCTGCCGCGCCGCTGGGCCGCGGAGCACGCCCACGTCCACTACGTGCCGGTGCTCTCGGAGCCCGGCGCGGACTGGAGCGGGCGCAGCGGGCTGGTGACCGGGGCGGTGGCGGCCGACTTCCCCGATCTGTCCGGCTTCGACGTGTACGCCGCCGGGCCGCCGGCCATGGTCCATGCCGGTTTCGACCTGTTCCGGCGGCAGGGCCTGCCGCTGGAGCAGTACTACGCCGACGCCTTCGAGTTCGCCGGAGACTGAAGCGCGGGGCCCTGCGGCGCGCACGGGGCGGCCGGGGTGGCCAGGGCCATGAGCCCGCGGCGGTAGGCCTCGGCCGCGGCCTCTGTTTCTCCCATGTGTTCCAGCAGCAGTCCCAGCTCCCGGTACACCTCGGGCTCGGGCCGGATGCCGGCCGCGGCCTCCAGGTAGGCCCGGGCCTTGCCCCAGAGCTGGCAGCGCATGGCCAGGCGGCCCAGGGCCAGCAGCAGGTCGGGATGGCGCTCGCGGCCGGCGAGCCATTTTTCCGCCCGGGCCAGGGCCTGCTGCGGCGAGGGCGGATCGAGGCGGCCGTAGAGGGCGGCGAGGCGGGCGTCCCACTGGCGCTCCAGGGCCTCGCGCAGCAGGGCCTCGGCCTCGGCGTGGGCGTCGAGGCGCATGAGGGCCTCGGCGTGGCAGGCCAGCACGTCCGGGTCGCGGCGCAGGTTCCGGGGCAGGCGCCGGAACTGTTCCCTGAGGTTGGCCGCGCGGCCGGAGTCGGCGGCGATCCGGAGGCCGTGGAGGGCGGCGGCCTTCTCCAGGCGGTCGATGGCGTCGGGCGCCATGGCGTGGCGGCGGCGCAGCTCCGGGATCAGGTCCTGGAGATCGCCGAAGCTGCGGATCTCCAGGTAGACCCGGGCCAGCAGGGCCAGGACCCGGGGATGGCGCGGTGCCTTCTCGCGCAGGTGCACCAGGGTGGCCAGGGCCTGCTCGTGCTGGCCGGCCTCGAGCTGCAGCTCGGCCTGGGTGAGGCTCACCGGCAGGGCGTCGCCGCCGGCGGCGGCGTAGGCCCGGGTCAGGTGCTCGTCGCGGCGGGCCAGGTCCCCTGCGGCCTGGGCCGCGCGGGCCGCCCACAGGTGGTTGGCCGCCGGGGCCGGGCCGGCGGCGGCCGCCGCCGTCAGCAGCCGCTCCGCCCGCGGCCAGTCGCCCGCGGCGAAGGCCAGCAGGCCCCGCGCGGTGTCCCGTGCCGCCCGCTCCCGCCGGCGGCGGGCGCGCCAGGCGCCCATGCGTGCCGGCAGGGACAGGCCCTGGCCGGCCAGGCGCAGCAGGTCGTAGCCGGCGGCAAACGCGGCCACCAGCACCAGGATGAAGAAGGTGAGGCTGGTTTCCACGGTGGTCTGGCCGCGCCCGATGAGCACGTAGCCGTTGTCCTGCCAGGCGGCCAGGCCCAGGGCCACCGCCGCCGCCAGCACCCCCAGCAGCCACAACAGCCACTTCACGGCGCCGCGCGCTCCGTGTCGCCTGCCCCGGCGCGCGTCCGGCGCGCCTGCTCCAGCGCGGCCAGGCTGGTGAGCTCGGGCAGGGCCGGGGCGATGTCGGTGCCGGCCAGGGCGTCCAGGCGCTCCAGCAGGGCCCGGACCCCGGCGTGGCGGGTGTCGAAGTAACGCCGCACCAGCGCGGCGGCGCGGGCCAGCCGCCCGCGGTAGACCGGGGCCTCGCCGCGCAGCAGGGCCAGGCGCGCCTGCTCCAGGGCGAGGCGGATGTTGCTCACCAGGAACACGCGCTGCTCGGGCGCCAGCAGCGGCTCGATGGGACGGTCGTGGTGGCGCACCACCACCAGCCCGCGCAGGATGGTCCACACCCCGCGGGCCTTGTCCCACCAGTGGCCGGTCCCGCCGCCTTCCGCCGGCGCCCCGGCGGCCTCCTGCGGGCGCCTGGCCCGCGCGCTGGCGGGATCCGGCGTGGCCAGGGGCAGCCTGTCCACCTGTGCCGCCAGGGCGTCCAGCTCCAGGGACAGGCCGGCCAGGTCCACCCGCGGCAGGGCGCGGAGGGCGGCCATGTCCCGGGCCAGGGCCCTGCGCACGGGCAGCAGGGCCGGGTCGCCGGTCTCGCGCAGGCGGGCGTCGGCCCCGGCCAGCGCCGCCAGGGCGGTGTCCGGGTCGCGCTGCAGCGCCAGCCGGCTGGCGGCCAGGCGCACGAAGTACTCGGCCTCGGCCAGCAGCCAGCCGGCGCGGTGGCGCCCGCCGCGCCGGGCCAGGGCGGAGAGGCTTTCCTCCAGGGCGGCCAGGCGCTGCTCCATTTCCCGGGCCTGCCGGGCCGTCTCGGCCCGGAGGCCGGCCAGGGACTGTTCCAGGGCCTTGCTCCGGGCCTCAAGGCCCGCCTCCACCTGTGCCAGCCGGGCCTCAAGGCGGCTCACCTCCTGCCAGCCCCGCCAGCCGGCCGCCGCCGCGGTCCCGGCCAGGACCAGCAGCACCAGCCACGGCAGGAGCCGGCCCCGGCGCCCGGCCGGGGGACGGCGCCGGGGCGGGGTTCCGCCGCCTGCCTTTGCTGCGGGCGTCGCGGGGGCGGCCGGGCGTTCCTGGGTCTGGCTGTCCTGGTTCACTGCTGCTCCACGTGGTCGGGGTCCCGCTGCGCCCGCCAGCGGCGGATGGCCTCCACGATGGCCTCGTCGGAGGCGTCGGCGGCGACGACGGGTTCCGGCGCCACCCCCAGGTCGCGGGCGATGGCGGCCAGGCGCGGGTTCACCACCACCAGCGGGGTGCGGCGCAGCCAGTGTTGTGCGAGAGGCCCGACCATGTCAAACAGGTTGCGCAGGCCGGCGCCGCTGGTGGCCACCACCAGGTCGATGCCCTCGCGGGCCCAGCGCCGCTGCAGGGCTTCCACGTCGGCGGACGGGCGGGTGCGCCGGTAGCACTCGGCGTAGGTGACCTCGGCGCCGCGCCGGCGCATCTCCTGCGCCAGGTACTCGCGCCCGCCGTCGCCGCGGAAGATGATCACCCGCCGCCCGGCGAGGTCCTGCAGGCCGGGATGTTCCAGCAGGGCCTCGCTGCTGGCCCCGCGCGCCGGCACGTAATGGGGCTCGCGGCCCAGGTGCCGGCGCAGGGCGCGGGCGCTGCCGCGGCCCACCGCCGCCAGCTCCAGGCCGGGGGGCAGGCCGCCGCGCCGGGCCTGGATGAGGTTCATGGCCCGGTCCACCGCGTTGGGGCTGATGAACACCGCGAGGTGAAATTCCTCCAGGCGGTCGATGAGCGCCAGCAGGGGGCCGGTGTCCGCCACGTCCTCGATGGCCAGGGTGGGGAAGCGCACCGCCGTGGCGCCCGCGGCCTCCAGCAGCCGGCACAGGGGTTCGGCCTGGTGGGCCGGGCGCGTGACCAGCACCGTGAGCCCGTCCAGGGGGGCGTCCCCGGGGGCGGCGGACTCAGGAGGCGGCCTGTCCGCCATACAGGTCTTCCAGGATATCGCGGGCGCCGCGGGCGAGGAGGTCGTCGGCCAGCACCTGCCCCAGCTCCACCGCGTTGTCCGGCGGCCCGGCGATCTCGCCCCGCACCACTTCGCTGCCGTCGGTGCGGCCCACCAGCCCGCGCAGCAGCAGCACCCCGTGGGCCAGCTCGGCGTGGCCGGCGATGGGGACCTGGCAGCCGCCCTGGAGGCGGTGGTTCATGGCCCGCTCCGCCTCCACGCGCAGGGCGGTGGCGGGATCGTTGAGGGGCGCCAGCAGGCGCAGGGTGCCGGCGTCGTCCAGGCGGCACTCGATCCCCACCGCGCCCTGGCCCACCGCCGGCAGCATGGTCTCCGGGGGCAGCGGCTGGCGGATGCGGCCGGCCAGGCCCAGCCGGCGCAGGCCGGCGGCGGCCAGGATGACGGCATCGAAGCGCCCTTCGTCCAGCCGGGCCAGGCGGGTGTTGACGTTGCCGCGCAGGTCCTCGATGACCAGATCGGGGCGCAGGGCGGCGAGCTGGCAGCGCCGGCGCAGGCTGGAGGTGCCCACCCGCGCGCCCTCGGGCAGGGCATCCAGGCTGTCGTGGCTGTTGGAGACGAAGGCGTCGCGCGGGTCCTCGCGGGGACACACGGCGGCGATGCCCAGCCCCTCCGGCAGCTCGGCGGGGACGTCCTTCATGGAGTGCACGGCGATGTCGGCGCGCCCGTCCAGCAGCCCCTGTTCCAGCTCCTTCACGAACAGGCCCTTGCCGCCCACCCTGGCCAGGGGCGTGTCCAGGATGCGGTCCCCCTGGGTGGTCATGCGCACCAGCTCCACCTCCAGGCCCGGGTGGACTTCCTGCAAGCGAGCGCTCACATACTCTGCTTGCCAGATGGCGAGCGGGCTCTTGCGGGTGGCGATGCGAATGCGGGGACGGCTCACGGGTTGCAGGACCTCTCCATCTGCTGCCCGGGCAGTGTTCCGGGACGATTGGGGATTTGAATCGAACGGGCAGGCGGCGCGGTTGTCCGCGCTATAATACCGCAACTGGCGAAGTTCCCCATGAAGTCCACCGGCATCACTGCAGTATTCCTGGCCGGCGTCCTGGCCCTGTGCGGCCCGGCCGCGGCCGGGCCCGTCACCGTGCCCCTGGCCACCGATCTCCCGGCCGAGGCGCGCGAGGCGGCAGCGCGGCGGGTGCCCATCCTGATCCTGTTCTCCCAGCCGGAGTGCGGCTATTGCGAGCTGGTCAAGGAGGAGTTCCTGCGGCCAATGATCCGCAGCGGCGAGTACGAGGACAAGGTGCTCATCCGCCGCGTGGAGCTGGGCACCTACGACACCCTGCTCGACTTCGACGGCGGCGAGGTGGAGGCCGACGAGTTCGCCCACCGCTACGGTGCCTCGCTGACGCCCACCGTGGTGTTCCTGGACGCCGACGGCCGGCCCCTGGCGCCCAACCTGGTGGGCGTGGTGGCGGTGGATTTCTACGGCGGCGACCTGGACGCCCGCATCGACGAGGCCCGGGCCCGCCTGCACGCCGCCCGCCTCGGCCGCCGCTGAGGCCCCGCTAGAACCTATCTCGAATCCCCCACGGCCGTGCACCTGGCGATTTTTGGTGGGAGCCGACGGGCATGGCTGCATGAAAAGACCATGCCGGCATTTTGGCCCCGGATGGCGGTCGGGGTGAAAATCGCCGGCGCTCCAGGGGGTTGCGAGCCACGCCCACGCCGGCGGCGTTGCGCCGCTGGCCCGTACGACGAGTACTGTGCTGCGCGGCGCGCCTTGCCGGCGCAGCCGTGGACTCACAACGCGACACGCACGGAATTCTGAGATAGGTTCTAAATGGAAGTTCCGAATACCCGGTCACCCGGGGGCTGATGCCGGGGAAGGTCCGGTGGTTTTCCCCCTGTCCCCGGGATAACGCAGAGATCGCAGAGACGCAGGGATCGCAGAGGCCCATGCCGGATGTTGCGGCAGACCACCCCGGGGCGGGCGGCGATGGCCGCCTCCCGCCGGAATTC
>JALUTW010000423.1 GCA_027021685.1 Chromatiales bacterium
GCCTCCAGGCGGGCCAGCCCCAGCAGGGTCAGCCCCAGCACCACCACCGCCCCGGCCATGACTTCCTTCAGCCGCCGGTGCCGTTCCCCCAGGACGACGAAGGGCACCATGAGCACCACCGAGGCCGCGAACACGCCCAGGTAGAGCAGGGACTGGCCGGTTTCGCTCACCCCCAGGTCCTGGTGCAGGATCCGCGGCACCACGAGGAAGCTGGCGGTAAGCACCAGGTGCAGCGTGAACACGCCGAAGTTGAGGCGCCACAACTGGGCATCCCGCAGGACCCCGCCCAGCTGGGCCGGCACCGTCTCGGCGTCGCGGTGGATGGCCTGGCGCACCGGGGTGGGCACCACGGCCAGCAGCAGCACCATCGCGGCCAGGGCCAGGCCGGCGGTGATCCAGAAGATACCGGCCAGCCCCGCCAGCCGCCCCAGCACGGGACCCGCCACCATGGCCACCATGAAGGCCAGGCCGATGCCCACCCCGATGGTGGCCATGACCCTGGTGCGGTGCTCCTCGCGGCTGAGGTCCGCCGCCAGGGCCATGACCGCGGCGGCCACCGCCCCGCTCCCCTGCAGCACCCGGCCCGCCACCACCCCCCAGATGGTGTCGGACAGGGCCGCCACCACACTGCCGGCCACGAACAGCAGCAGCCCGGCCACGATCACCGGCTTGCGGCCGACGCGGTCGGACAGCAGGCCGAAGGGCACCTGCAGCAGGGCCTGGGTCAACCCGTAGATGCCCAGGGCCAGGCCGATGAGGGGCAGGGTGGCGCCCTCCAGCTCCACCGCGTAGACCGAGAACACGGGCAGGATGAGAAACAGCCCCAGCATGCGCACGCCCACGATCCCGGCCAGGGCCAGCGCGGTGCGCCGTTCCCCGGGGGTCAGGGCGGAGGCGCCGGTGCGGCCGCGGCCGGCCTGGCGGGCACTGCTGCTCATGACGTCGGTGATTCGGGCTGCCTGGCACAGGGCGCTTTGCCCCGCGCATCGGAAACGGCGTATATTAGCAGGTTGCCATACCAGCGGAAACGCACGTGGATACCATACGCATCCGGGGTGCCCGCACCCACAACCTCCAGAACATCGATCTCGATCTGCCCCGCGACCGGCTCATCGTCATCACCGGTCTGTCCGGCTCGGGCAAGTCCTCGCTCGCCTTCGACACCATTTATGCCGAGGGCCAGCGCCGCTACGTGGAATCGCTGTCGGCCTACGCCCGCCAGTTCCTGTCCATGATGGAGAAGCCGGACGTGGACCACATCGAGGGGCTGTCGCCGGCCATCTCCATCGAGCAGAAGTCCACCTCGCACAACCCCCGCTCCACCGTGGGCACCATCACCGAGATCTACGACTACCTGCGGCTGCT
>JALUTW010000424.1 GCA_027021685.1 Chromatiales bacterium
ACCGTCACCAGCTCGCGCGAGCGGGGCAGATCATCGAGGCTGGCGCGCAGGTTCTCGCCCGCCTTGCCCTTGATCTCGCCCGCATGGGCCATGAGTTCGTCGAGGCTTCCGTACTGCCGGAGCCACTTGGCCGCGGTCTTCGGCCCCACCTTGGGCACGCCGGGCACGTTGTCCACGGTGTCGCCGACGAGGGCCAGGTAATCGACGATGCGCTCCGGCGGCACGCCGAACTTCTCCTCCACCGCGGCGGCGTCCAGCACCGTGTCGTTCATGGTGTTGACCAGGGTGACGTGGTCGCCGACGAGCTGGGCCATGTCCTTGTCGCCGGTGGAGATGATCACGTCCCGGCCCTCGCGGGCGGCGCGCTCGGCCAGGGTGGCGATGACGTCGTCGGCCTCCACCCCCGGCACCACCAGCAGCGGCAGGCCCATGGCCTGCACCAGCTCGTGCAGGACCTCCACCTGCCGCTGCAGGTCCTCGGGCATGGGCGGGCGGTTGGCCTTGTACTCGGGATAGATCTCGTCGCGGAAGGTCTTGCCCCTGGCGTCGAACACCACCGCCATCTCGTCCGGGGCGTAGTCCTTGAGCAGGCGGCGCAGCATGTTGGCCACGCCGTACACCGCGCCGGTGGGCTCGCCGCGCGAGTTGGTGAGCGAGGGCAGGGCGTGGAAGGCGCGGTAGAGGTAGGACGATCCGTCCACCAGCACCAGGGGCTTGGCAGATTTCCGTGACATGCGTTCCAGTGCTTTGCTGCGGCCGGGCCGGCGCGATTGACGCTGCGGGCGACTTGGGCCAGACTGTCGGTTCGGCGGTGCCACTGATCGCGGCACCCCGTTTCATCCCTGCATTCTACATCGAACGGCGCCTGCCGCGCCCCGAGCCCGTTCCATGGACGACAAGACCCGCAGACCGCACCCCAGCCTGCTGCCCATCAACGACGCCATGCTCACGCGGGAGTCGTGGAAGATCTTCCAGATCATGGCGGAGTTCGTGGAGGGCTTCGAGCGCCTGGCCCAGATCAAGCCCTCGGTGAGCATCTTCGGCTCGGCCCGCACGCCACCGGACCACCCCTGGTACAGGCTCACCGTGGACATCGCCCGCGCCCTGTCCGATGCCGGGTTCTCGGTGGTCAGCGGCGGCGGTCCCGGGATCATGGAGGCGGCCAACCGCGGCGCCTACGAGGGCCGCTCCCCCAGCATCGGCCTCAACATCCAGCTCCCCCACGAGCAGTCCGCCAACCCGTACCAGGACATCTCGCTGAACTTCCGCCACTTCTTCTCGCGCAAGGTAATGTTCGTCAAGTACGCGGCGGCCTACGTGGTGCTGCCCGGCGGGTTCGGCACCCTGGACGAGCTGGCGGAGAT
>JALUTW010000425.1 GCA_027021685.1 Chromatiales bacterium
GGGGAGGAACTGGCCGAGGCGGTGCAGGCGTGGGTGCGCGAGAACCGGCTGGGCTATTATCCGGCGCTGGAATACTTCCGCGACCGCGACGATTTCGACAAGGATCTGCTGGACGCCGCCGATCACATCGCCTGGGTGGCCACCTCCATCGTGCGGGAGGAGATCCAGAGCAAGCTGCGGCCGGTGTTCTCCAGCGTGCGCTTCGATGCCCTGCAGTGCCTGGCCTTCACCCTGCCGCCGGTGCGCCCCGGGCAGGCCAATGCGGCCCAGCGCCTGGCCCGGCACTACACGCCGGATCACGTCAAGGCGGACCTGTCGCTGTCGCTGCTGCGGCGCGAGCAGCCCCGGGAAGGGCTGGAACGGTTTGCATCCCACGTGGTGTGTCGCTGGCTCAAGCCGGCGTTCCTGTCGCTGGAAGTGACGGCGGCGCGCCTGGTGTCCAACGATGAATGAGGCCTGCGAGTCTTCCATGAGCACGGTGTTGATGTACTGCACGACGGACTGCCCCTTCTGCCAGCGGGCGGAAAAGCTGCTGCTGCGCCGCGGCGCGAGGCTGGAGAAGATCGAGCTGGACGGCGACCCCGAGGGGTGGGCCGAGATGGAGCGGCGCACCGGCCGCGACACGGTGCCCCAGATCTTCATCGGCGACCGCCACGTGGGCGGCTACGACGAGCTGGTGGAGCTGGACATGGACGGCGAGCTGGAGCCCCTGCTGCAGGACCAGGCCGGGTGATGGACTTCCTGCCCATCTTCATGGACCTGCGCGGCGAGCCCGTCCTGGTGGTGGGCGGGGGCGCCGTCGCGGCGCGCAAGGTGGGCCTGCTGCGCCGGGCCGGCGCCCGCGTGACCGTGGTGGCGCCGGAGCTGTGCGACGAGCTGGCGCGCCTGCGCGACGCGGGTGCGCTGGAGCATGTGGCGCGGGAGTTCGAGGAGGCGGACCTGGACACGCCGGTGCTGGTCATCGCCGCCACCGACGACGAGGGGGTCAACCGGGCGGTGTCCGAAGGGGCGCGTGCCCGGCGGCTGCCGGTGAACGTGGTGGACAATCCGGCCCTGTGCCGGTTCATCATGCCTTCCATCATCGACCGCTCGCCGGTTCAGATTGCGGTCTCCACCGGCGGCGCCTCGCCGGTGCTGGCACGCATGCTGCGCTCGCGCCTGGAGAGCTGCACCCCGGCCACCTATGGCCGCCTGGCCCATCTGGTCAACGAGTACCGCGAAGCGGTCAAGGCCAGGTTTTCCAATCCCGAGCTGCGGCGCCATTTCTGGGAACAGGTGCTGGAGGGCGAGGTGGCGGAGCTGGTGTTCGCCGGCAAGGAGCAGGCGGCGCGGCGCGCCCTGGAGCAGGCCATCGCATCTG
>JALUTW010000426.1 GCA_027021685.1 Chromatiales bacterium
GATCCAGTCCGTGGCGGGAACTGTCCAGGGCCGCCAGCACTGCGCCGGCCTCGTGGGCGTGGGGAACCGCACGCACCTCCTGCTTCACGGCGTCACCGGCGGCAACCAAGAGAGGGATCTCCTGTGGTGGGACGGAACAGGGGCACGTCACGGCATCCTACTGTGCACCTCCGGCGGGGGCAATGCGCGCGGCACCGCATGGCCTTCCATGGCCCCCGGTAACGCCTTGATTCCACAGCGGCCCGCTGCGAATTTCCTTGCCGTTTTTGGGACATTGTCCGCATGCGGCCGGTGAACCCCGCCTCGGAAACCCCGTAAAAAAGGTGGAATAAATGCCACGGACGAAACTGCCGGAGCGGGATCATGCGGATGTTCATCAAAACCACGGGAGCAGTTCTGGGCCTGCTGCTGCTTGCAGCCTGCGGGGGTGGCGAAGAGCAGGTGCCGCCGCCGGCCAACCCGGGTCCGTCCCCCATCACCCCGGTGGCCGCCACCATGGAGGAGCTGGGCCGCGACCTGTTCTTCGATCAGAACCTGTCGGAACCCGCCGGCCAGGCGTGTGCCACCTGCCACGACCCGGCGGCCGGTTTCGCCGATCCCGACAACGCCTCGCCCACCTCCGAGGGCGTCCTCGGCGGGCGCTTCGGCGGGCGCAACGCCCCCACGGCGGCCTATGCCTCCTTCTCGCCCCCGTTCGGCATCGCCACCGATCCCATGGACCCGCTGGTGACCTTCTACGTGGGCGGGCAGTTCCTCGACGGGCGGGCCGCCACCCTGGAGGAGCAGGCCAAGGGACCGTTCGTCAATCCCATCGAGATGGCCAATCCGGACAAGGCGACGGTGGTGGCCAAGGTGCGCGCCGCACCCTATGCGGGCAAGTTTGTCTACCTGTTCGGCCCCGACGCCTTCGACGACGTGGAGGCCGCCTACGACAACATCGCCGCCGCCATCGCCGCCTTCGAGCGCTCGCCGGAGATGAACCCCTTCACCTCCAAGTTCGACTACTGGCAGCGCGGTCAGGCCACGCTCACCGCCCAGGAGCTGCTGGGCCTGCAGGTCTTCACCAACAAGGGCAAGTGCAGCACCTGCCACACCCTGGTGGAGAACCCGACCGATCCAGACGTCGAGCGCTCGCTGTTCACCAACTTCCGCTACTTCAACATCGGCGTGCCGAAGAACCCCAACAACCCGTTCTACAACCAGCCGCCGCAGTTCAACCCGGACGGGGCGGCCTTCATCGACTACGGCCTGGGCGCCGCCATCGGCGTCACCACCGAGAACGGCAAGTTCAAGGTGCCGACGCTGCGCAACGTGGAACTCACCGCCCCCTACATGCACAACGGCGTCTTCGCAACCCTGGAGGAGGTGGTGGACTTCTACAACGCCGACGACAACAACCCGCCGCCCCCGCCCGAGGTGGACAACGACATCTCGGCCGACGTGGGCTTCCTCGGCCTCACCCCGGAGGAGAAGGCGGCCCTGGTGGCGTTCATGAAGACCCTGACCGACGGCTACGTGCCTTGAAGCCGGAGGATGCGCCCCGCGCGGCCGTGGTCCGGGTTCAGACCGCCACCGGCGCCTTGATGTGGGGATGGGCCTCGTAGCCCACCAGCTCGAAGTCCTCGTAGCGGAAGGCGAAGATGTCCCGCACCTCGGGGTTGAGCTTCATCACCGGCAGCGGGTAGGGCGTGCGCGAGAGCTGCTCGTCGGCCTGTTCCAGATGGTTCAGGTACAGGTGGGCGTCGCCCAGGGTGTGGATGAACTCGCCCGGCTGCAGGCCGGTGACCTGGGCCATCATCATGGTGAGCAGGGCGTAGGAGGCGATGTTGAAGGGCACGCCCAGGAAGATGTCGGCACTGCGCTGGTAAAGCTGGCAGGACAGGCGCCCGTTGGCGACATAGAACTGGAACAGCGCGTGGCACGGCGGCAGCGCCATCTCGTCGAGCTGGCCCACGTTCCAGGCCGAGACGATGATGCGGCGCGAATCGGGATTGGTGCGCAACTGCTCCACCACCTGGCTGATCTGATCGATGTGGCGGCCGTCGGGCGCCGGCCATGACCGCCACTGGTAGCCGTAGATGGGCCCCAGGTCGCCGTTCTCGTCCGCCCACTCGTCCCAGATGGTGACGCCGTTGTCGTGCAGGTAGCGGATGTTGGTGTCGCCGCGCAGGAACCACAGCAGCTCGTGGATGATGGAGCGCAGGTGCAGCTTCTTGGTGGTGACGAGGGGAAACCCCTCGGCCAGGTCGAAGCGCATCTGGTAGCCGAACACCGACAGGGTCCCGGTGCCCGTGCGATCGTCCTTGCGCACGCCGTGCTCGCGCACGTGGCGCATGAGATCGAGGTACTGCTTCACCAACGCCTCCCGGATTTCACCACGGCGCCCATCTTACCACCCGCGTTCACCCCGCGGCACGCCGCCGATAGGCCAGCCAAATCAACAGGATACCGGCCAGGGCCAGGGGCAGGGACAGGACCTGGCCCATGGTCACCCAGCCCCAGGCCAGGTAGCCGAGCTGCGGATCGGGCACGCGCACGAACTCCACCAGGAAGCGGAACACCGCATAGCCCAGCGCGAACACCCCCGAGGCCGCCATCACCGGCCGCGGCCGGCGGGTGAACCACCACAGGATAGCGAACAGCACCAGGCCCTCCAGCGCCGCCTCGTACAGCGGCGAGGGATGGCGCGGCAGGCCGTCGCGGGCGCCGGGAAAGATCATGCCCCAGGGCAGGTCGGTGACCTTGCCCCACAGCTCGCCGTTGATGAAGTTCCCGATGCGGCCGAAGAACAGGCCCACCGGTGCCAGCACGGCGATGAAGTCCACCACCTCGAAGTAGCGTTTCCGGTAGCGCCGGGCGAAAAACCACATGGCCACCAGCACCCCGGCCAGGCCGCCGTGAAAGGACATGCCGCCGCGCCAGATCTCCCAGAAGTGGGAGGCCTGCTCCGGCGGCAGGAAGGGGTTGTAGAACAGCATGTAGCCGATGCGCCCGCCCAGGATCACCCCCAGCGCGGTGTAGAAGGCCAGGTCGTCCACCTGCACCGGGGTCCAGCCCCGGTCCGGGTGGCGGCGCGCCCGCCACCGTCCCAGCCACCAGCCCAGGCCGATGCCCACCACGTACATGAGGCCGTACCAGCGCACCGGCCAGCCGAACACGCGAAAGGCGACGGGATCGAAATCGACGACGAACATGGGTGCTCCTGATGGCTCAAGCAGGCACGACGCGGCAACTATATCACGCGGCAGAAGAAGGCCTTGAGGTAATCGGTCTCGGGCATGGCGGGATGCACCGGGTGGTCCGGCCCCTGATGGCCCTGCTCCACCACCTGCAGCAGCCGGCCGCCGTGCAGCGCCGCCTGCCGGATCTCGGACAGCAGGCGCTCGCGCGGCATGTGATAGGAGCACGAGCACGACACCAGCAGGCCGTTGGCCGGCAGCAGGCGCAGGGCCAGGCCGTTGATGCGGCGGTAGGCCGCGGCCCCGGCCTTGAGATCGCGCCGGCGCTTGACGAAGGCCGGCGGGTCCAGCACCACCAGGTCGAACTTGCGCCCCTGCTCGTGCAGGGCCGCCAACACCTCGGCGGCATCGCCGCGCATCACCTCCAGCCGTTCCCCCACGCCGTTGCGCGCGGCGTTGTCCCGGGCCCGCGCCAGTGCCCCGGCGGAGGAATCCACGCACAGGGCGGCCTCCGCCCCCGCCGCCAGCGCCTGCACCGCCCACGCCCCGTCGTAGCTGAACACGTCCAGCACGGTGCGCCCGCGGGCATGCTGCTGCAGCCGCGCGCGGTTGAGGCGGTGGTCGTAATACCAGCCGGTCTTGTGCCCGCCCACTGCCGGCACCTCGAAGCGGGCACCGTTCTCCTCCACCTCCAGCACCTCGGGCAGGCTGCCGCCGGCCGCCTCCACGTAGGCGGGCAGCCCTTCCAGCTCGCGGGCCGGCGTATCGTTGCGCAGCACCAGGTGGCGCGGGCGCAGCAGACCCTGCAACGCCTCCACCACCGCTGCGCGCACCCGCTCCATGCCGGCGGTGGTGATCTGCACCACCAGGTCGGCCCCGTAGCGGTCCACCACCAGCCCCGGCAGGCCGTCGCTCTCGCCGTAGGCCAGGCGGTAGAAGGGGACATCGAACAGGCGCTCGCGCCAGGACAGGGCCCGTTCCAGGCGGGCGGTGATGAACGCGGCATCCAGCTCCACGTCGGGCCGGCGTGCCAGCAGCCGCGCACAGATGAGGCTGTGGGGATTGACGTAGGCCGTGCCCAGGACCTTGCCGCGGTGATCCAGCACGTTCACCAGCGCCCCCGGTTCCAGCGCGGCGAGGGGCGTACGCCCCACGTCCACCTCGTTGCTGTAGATCCACAGGTGCCCGGCGCGCAGGCGGCGCTCCTCGCCCCGGCGCAGGCGCAGCGGCGGATGGCGGTGACTCATGGATTACCCCGGCTCGCGGTACGGACAAAAGACCGCACTACGTTACCGGACATGGCCGCCCCTGTCCAAGGCGGGGCGGCGCGGTGGCGCGCGATGATTTATAGTGGGCGGCCCCGGAACCGACGGAGCCCCGCCATGCCCAACCGCCTCGCCGCCGAGACCAGCCCCTACCTGCTGCAGCATGCCGACAACCCGGTGGACTGGTATCCGTGGGGGCCCGAGGCGCTGGAGAAGGCCAGGCGGGAGGACAGGCCCATCCTGCTGTCCATCGGCTACTCCGCCTGCCACTGGTGCCACGTCATGGCCCACGAGTCCTTCGAGGACCCGGCCACGGCCGAGGTGATGAACCGGCTCTACGTCAACATCAAGGTGGACCGCGAGGAGCGCCCGGACCTGGACAAGATCTACCAGATGGCGCACCAGATCCTCACCCGCCGCCCGGGCGGCTGGCCGCTGACCGTGATCCTCACCCCCGACGATCACGTGCCCTTCTTCGCCGGCACCTATTTCCCCCGGGAACCGGCCCACGGCATGCCGCCTTTCACCGTGGTGCTGGAGCGGGTGGCACAGTTCTACCGCGAGCACCGCGACGAGATCGAACGGCATAACGCCGAGGTCCTGGGCGCGCTCCACGCGGTGAGCCTGGCGGCGCCACCCGCCACCGCGGTTCTCGGCCCGGCGCCGCTGGACCAGGCCCGGCGCCAGCTGGGCGCCGACTTCGACCGCGAGTACGGCGGCTTCGGCGGCGCCCCCAAGTTCCCCCACCCCACCAGCCTCGAACGCCTGCTGCGGCACTGGGCCGCCACCCGCGGCGGCGGGGAGGACCGCGAGGCGCTGGACATGGTGCGCCACACCCTGCATGCCATGGCCTCGGGCGGGATCTACGACCAGCTCGGGGGCGGCTTCTGCCGCTACAGCGTGGACGAGCGCTGGGAGATCCCCCACTTCGAAAAGATGCTCTACGACAACGGTCCCCTGCTGGCGCTCTACGCCCAGGCCCATGCCGCCACAGGCGAGGCGGTGTTCGCGCGGGTGGCCCGGGAGACCGCGCAGTGGGCCGTGCGCGAGATGCAGTCGCCGGAGGGCGGTTTCTACTCCGCGCTGGACGCCGACTCCGAGGGCGAGGAAGGCCGGTTCTACGTGTGGACGCCCGATGAGGCCAGGGCGGTGCTGGAGGAAGACGAGTACGCGGTGGCCGCGCGCTTCTTCGGCCTCGACGGGCCGCCCAACTTCGAGGGCCGCTGGCACCTGGTGGTGCGCCGCGGCATCGCCGACGTGGCCGAGGCCCTGGGGCTGTCGCCGGAGGAGACCGGCCGGCGCCTCACCGCGGCCCGCGAAAAGCTCCTGGCGGCGCGCGCGCAGCGGGTGCGCCCGGGCCGGGACGAGAAGGTCCTCACCTCGTGGAACGCCCTCATGATCCGCGGCCTGGCCGTGGCCGGCCGGCTGCTGGCGGAGCCCGCCTGGCTCGACGCCGCCGCCCGCGCGCTGGACTTCATCCGCCGCGAGCTGTACCGCGACGGCCGCCTGCTGGCAACCTGCAAGGACGGGCGGGCCCGGCTCAACGCCTACCTGGACGACTACGCCTTCCTGCTGGACGCCCTGCTGGAGTTCCTGCAGTCGCGCTGGCGCGACGACTACGCGCGCTGGGCGCGGGAGCTGGCCGTGGCCATGCTGGCCCACTTCGAGGACGGGGAACACGGCGGCTTCTTCTTCACCGCCGACGATCACGAGCGGCTGATCCAGCGGCTCAAGCCCTTCTCCGACGATGCCACCCCCGCGGGCAACGGCATCGCCGCCTTCGCCCTCCAGCGCCTGGGACACCTGCTGGGCGAGCCGCGCTTCCACGAAGCCGCGGAGCGGACCCTGCGCTGCGCCTGGGAGCCTCTGTCGCGCTTTCCCCAGGCCCACTGCGCCCTGCTGCTGGCACTGGAGGAACACCTGTATCCGCCGGAGCTGGTGATCGTGCGCGGCGGCGACGCCGGGCGATGGCTGGAAGACGCGGCCACCGGCTACCTCCCGCGCCGCCTGGCCTTCGCCCTGCCGGCGGACGCGGACCCGCCCGGCCTGCTGGCGCAGCGCCGGGTGGAGGACGG
>JALUTW010000427.1 GCA_027021685.1 Chromatiales bacterium
TCATGCCACTTGCGCAGCGGGTTGCGCGAGGGGCTCAGGAACAGGTTCTTGACCGTCTGCTGGGAGAGGGTCGAGCCGCCGATGACGAAGGCCCCGGCCTCCAGGTTGCGGTTGAGGGCATGGCGCACTGCGGCCAGGTCCACCCCGTGGTGCTCGAAGAAACGGGCGTCCTCCGCCGCCACCACCGCGTGGCGCATGTGGCGCGGAATCCAGTTGAACGGCACCGGCTGCCAGCGCAGCGGCGGCAGGGAACGGTCGGCCTCGCGCCGTGCCCGGTAGGCCCGGATGAACGCCGACTCGGGCACCGCGCCGCGGCCCAGCACCGTCCAGTCGGGCCAGATGGCGTAGAGCCAGGCGGCGTCGAGAATGACAAGAAGGATCAGTGCCTGCCACATCCACCGCAGCCACCGGGGCCTGGCATGGCCGCGGCGGAACCGGCGTCTCCAGCGCCGAAACACCATGTTTCCCTCCGGCCGGTTCGAGGGCCTGCAAGATTAGCGCTGCGGTCTGTCGGACTGCATGGCCTGGCTCTCAAAAAATGCCGGTGTTGCGCGTCAGCGGCTTGTATCGGCTCCGTCACACGGCCGCTGGAAGTAGCAGGTCAGCGCACAGGACCCGGCAGTGAGCAGCCAGAAGGCGAAGAACCCGATGGTGTAGCCGCCCAGGCGGCTGATCTCGCCGTAGCCGCCGGCAGCGGCCAGTTCCACCGGGTCGAACAGGGTGAAGAAGACGACGGTGGCCAGGCCGGCGGTGATGAACGACGGCCACAGCACGGCCACGGCGCGCTGGATGGGCGGAATGGCCTCTTTTTCACTCATGGAGCGGTTTCCCTCTCGACATCGCTGCCGGCCGCCGCGGAGCCGGCAGCCGGGCGGAGCACGGCCGGCGCCTTCAGCGGCAGCCGGAGTTCTCCCGTCAGCCGCCACTCGCCGCCGGCGGGCTCCAGTGAAACATACCACCGCCCGGCCGGGGGCAGCAGCCCCTTGGTTTCGTAGACGGTGCCGTCCGCCGCGGGACGCAGGACGTAGTCGCGGTCCTCGGCCGCCAGGGTCGGATGGCTGAAGGCCAGGCGCAGGGTCTCGGGCCGGCCGGGGCCCTCCAGCGTCACCTGCAGCCGGCCCGGCGGGCCCGCCACCACCCGGAGGCGGGCACTGACGCCCAGTGCCGCGGCGCGCTCCAGCCGGGCCAGGCGGCGATTGATGGCCAGCCCCTGGCGATAGTAGTCGTCGGCCACCAGGCTGTCGCGGTGAGTGGCAGCGATGAACACCGTGGCGATGCCGGCCACCACCGCGGTGGCGGGCAGGCCCAGCAGGACCCAGGGCCAGAACTGGCGGTACCAGGGCTTGGGCGCGG
>JALUTW010000428.1 GCA_027021685.1 Chromatiales bacterium
TGGCCACCACCAGGCCGCCGATGAGGCCGCCGATGAAGACCATGATCAGGGGCTCCATGAGGCTGGACAGGGCGTCCACCGCGTTGTCCACCTCCTCCTCGTAGAAGTCGGCCACCTTGCCCAGCATTTCGTCCAGGGAGCCGGCCTCCTCGCCGATGGCCGTCATCTGTACCACCATGTTGGGAAACAGGCCGGTCTGGCGCATGGAGACGTTGAGCTGGGTGCCGGTGGCCACGTCCTCGCGCATGCGCCTGACCGCGTCGCCGTAGACCACGTTGCCCACGGCGCCGGCCACCGAGTCCATGGCCTCCACCAGCGGGACGCCGGCGGCGAACATGGTGGACAGGGTGCGGGCGTAGCGGGCGATGGCCGCCTTGCGCAGGATGGGGCCGATGACGGGGATCTTGAGCGACATGCGGTCGATGGATTCTCGCAGCCTGGGGGAGCGCTTGAAGGCCTGGATGGCACCCACCACCGCGGCGATGATGGCGCCGAGGATGACCCACCAGTACTGGGCGAAGACATGCGAGAGATCGATGACGAAGCGGGTGATGGCCGGCAGGTCGGCGCCGAAGCCGGAAAACAGCTTTTCGAACTCGGGAATGACGAAGATCATCAGCACCGCGGTGATGACGAAAGCCACGACGATCACCGCGGCCGGGTAGAACAGGGCCTTCTTGATCTTGCCCTTGATGGCCTCGGTCTTCTCCTTGTAGGTGGCGATTTTGTCCAGCACGCTGTCTAGGATGCCGGCATGCTCGCCGGACCGGACCAGGTTGCAGAACAGGTCGTCGAAATGCATCGGGTGCTTGGCCAGGGCATCCGACAGGTTGGAGCCGCCCTCGACGTCGGTCTTGATGCTGGTGAGCAGCGCCTGCATGCCCTGGTTCTCGTGGCCGCGGGCGATGATGTCGAAGGCCTGCACCAGGGGCACGCCGGCGTTCATCATGGTGGCCAGCTGGCGCGAGAAGATGGCGATGTCCTTGGCCCGAACCTTGCGCTTGCCGCCGAACAGGGGCTGGCTCTTCTTGCGCACCCTGGTGGGCTGGATGCCCTGCCGGCGCAGGTCGGCCTTGACCAGGGCGATGTTGGGACCGGGCAGCTCTCCGCGCACCTTCTTGCCGCGGCGGTCCTTTCCTTCCCAGACGAATACGGTTTGTGCGGCGGCTTTCTGGGCCATGGTCATTCCTTCGTCACGCGGTTGATTTCATCCAGGGACGTGATGCCGTCCTTGACCTTCTTCAGGCCCGAACGGCGCAGATCGGGAATGCCTTCCTTGGCCGCCTGGTCGGCGAGCTGGATGGCATTGCCACCCTCCATGATGATGCGGCCCATCTCCTCGGACACCGGCATCACCTGGTAGATGCCCACCCGGCCCTTGTAGCCGCCGCTGCACTGGTCGCAGCCCACGGGGCCGTACACCCTGACCCCGGCCTTGATCTCCGCCTCGGTGAAGCCCTCCTTGAGCAGGGCCTCCCTGGGGATGTCCAGCGGCTTCTTGCAGTGCTTGCACAGGCGCCGGGCCAGGCGCTGGGCGATGATGAGATGCACCGAGGAGGCGATGTTGTAGGGCGGCACGCCCATGTTGGCCAGGCGGGTCAGGGTCTGGGGCGCATCGTTGGTGTGCAGGGTGGACAGCACCAGGTGGCCGGTCTGGGCCGCCTTGATGGCGATTTCGGCCGTCTCCAGGTCGCGGATCTCGCCCACCAGGATGACGTCCGGGTCCTGGCGCAGGAAGGCGCGCAGGGCCGCGGCGAAATCCAGGCCCACCTTGGGATTGATGTTGACCTGGTTGATGCCGGGCATGTTGATCTCCACCGGGTCTTCGGCGGTGGAGATGTTGCGGTCCGGGGTGTTGAGGATGTTGACCGCGGTGTACAGGGTGACCGTCTTGCCGGAACCGGTGGGGCCGGTGACCAGGACCATGCCGTAGGGCTTGGCGATGGCCTCCATGAACAGCTTCTTCTGTTCCTCCTCGAAGCCCAGGGCGTCCACCCCCAGCATGGCCGAGGTGGGATCGAGAATACGGAGGACGATCTTTTCCCCGAACAGGGTGGGGCAGGTGTTGACGCGGAAATCGATGGCCTTGTTCTTGGACAGGTTCATCTTGATGCGCCCGTCCTGGGGGATGCGGCGCTCCGAGATGTCCAGCCGCGACATGACCTTGAGCCGGGCGGCCAGCCGCGGGGCCATGCCCACGGGCGGAGAAGCCACCTCGTGCAGCACGCCGTCCTGGCGGAAGCGTACCCGGTAGTTCTTTTCGTAGGGCTCGAAATGGATGTCCGAGGCGCCCTTGTTGATGGCATCCAGCAGCACCTTGTTGACGAAGCGCACCACCGGGGTGTCGTCGGCGTCGGACTCGGTGATGTCGCCGGCGGTGTCGGCCTCGGTGTCGGCGAATTCCACATCGTCCAGGTCGGAATCCGAGACCAGGTCCGACAGGGAGGTGTCGTTGGCCTCCATGGCCCGGTCGATGGCCTTGGCCAGCTTGTCGTCCTCCACCAGGATGGCTTCCACGCTCATCCCCACGTGGAACTTGATCTCGTCCAGGCCCTGGAGGTTGGTGGGGTCGGACACGGCCAGGAACAGGCGGTTGCCCCGCTTGTAGATGGGCAGGGCGTGGTGGCGGCGCACCAGCTTCTCCTGCACCAGCTTGGTGATGGCGGGGTCGATGTCGATGGCGTCGATGTCCAGCAGGGGAACGCCGAACTCCTGGGCCGCCACCGTGGCCACCTGGCGGCCGCCCACCAGGCCGGAGCCCACCACGTGGCTGACGAACGGTACCTTCTTCTTGGCCGAGTCGGCCAGGGCCTTGCGGGCGTCGGCCTCGCTCATGAGGCCGTCCTGGACCAGGCGCCGGGCCAGCCCGGGGAGGGTGAACTGGGTGTTGGGTGTGGCCATGGTTACCCGTCAGTGCCCGCCGCCTGCCCGGAACCCGTTCCGGGAACAGCGGCCGTTCTCCCTATATACACAAATTTCAATGGGTTGCAAAGCATCGGTGACCGGACATGGGACGCCGGTGGCAATTTCCGGGCCCATGGCAGGTTATCGGAAGGGACAAACCGGGACTTGAGGGTTCCCGCCCGCAGGGGGCTGCGCGGGATCACTTGGTGATGGTGACCACGGTACCTTTCCCGGCCAGCTTGTTGATGCCGGTGGCGGTGAGGGTGTAGCCGTTGCCGCCGCCGCTCAGGGTCACGCTGTAGGTGCAGTTGTTCCAGCCGTTGGCCGTGGCCGTGTAGAAGCCGTTGCTGTTGTTCTGGAGATCGGCCTTGGTGCTGCCCGCGAAATAAGTATTGTTGCTGAGGAAAAACTCCTCCTCGGCGATCTGGATGGCACTGGCCTCGTTCTGGCACTCGGCTATGCGGCTGGAGGTCACGTAACCGGTGTAGGCCGGGATGGCGATGGCCGTGACGGTGGCCAGCACCGCCACCACCACCATGAGTTCAATCAGCGTCATGCCGCGATTCTTCAGGAGCGTGCTGCGCATAATCCAGGTCCTCGCTTGGTCTGGGCATAACTGTAGCAGAACGGGCCGCTGCCGGATCATTCAGGGGTGAAGGTCTGGACCAGCGGTACCGGGTAATCGGCGGCCACGGTGCCTGCCACCGGCGCGGCAGTGATGGTCACCGGCTGTCCCGCCTGGGGCCGGTTGTTGGCGTCGAGCCCGGAGATGGCCACCTGGCCCGGGGCCGGGCTGGTGCCCGTGACGAAGGCCGGCAGGGCCGGGTTGCCCACCGCAAAACGGGCACCGTCGTTGAGTTGATTGATGACATCGTCGCCCTGGCCGCCGGCGGCGATCTTGGCCGCCTCCGACCTGGTCACCCGCACCGCGTTGTGCAGGTGCTCCACCAGACCGGTGATTTTTGCAGAGCGGATATAACCCTGGTAGGCGGGGACGGCGATGGCGGCCAGCAGGCCGATGATCGCCACCACGATCATCAGCTCGATGAGGGTGAACGCCGCGATTCGGTTGTGGTGACGTTCCATGATAGCCACCGGGCAGAGTCGTCACTCCACCCCGGTACAAGATTGCCCCGCTCCGGAGGCATCCGGAGCGGGGCCGCGTGTTCCCGGCCTTATTCGGGAATGAAGGTGATGGTATCGGTTGCCGGCACACGGCCACTGGGGTAGTCGCTCGAGGCGGTGCCTGCCACCAACCCGGCGCCGATGGTGACGGTGGTGCCGGTGACCGGGCAACCCGAGGTCAGACCGTTGATATACACCTGTCCCGAGCCTGCGGAGCTTCCGGCGACATAGGCCGACGCGCTGGGATTCCCGATGGCGGTCTTGGCGCCGCTGTCGGTGAGCTGGCTGATGAGGTCGGTGCACTGGCCGCTGACCTGCATCTTGGCCGCCTCGGCCTTGGTCAGGCGGTAGGCGTTCTCCCAGTTTTCCACCAGGCTCGCTACCTTGGACTGCTTGATGTAGTTGTTGTACGCCGGGATGGCGATGGCCGCCAGGATGCCGATGATCGCCACCACGATCATGAGCTCGATGAGGGTAAAACCCTGGATTTTCTTGGACATGTTGCTACTCCACTCTCGTTTGGTTGTGAGACCTCAGAATGACCATAATCTGGTCGTGCCCGGGCCGCCCCCTGACCGGGGCCGGCGGCTTGCCGGACGCTCCCTCGCCCGCCGGTCGCCGGACTGCATGTCTTAGTCGGCCGGTGCCGTCAAAACTGTAGTCCGCGTCGCCGTTTTCTTCTGCACGCATCGTGCCAGGTTGCGACACAGCTCACGGTACGGGCGGGCACCTGCGCGTACAAGACGGGTCCAAGTCAATGTTTTGACGGGCAAAGTCGGGTCAGCGGCGGAGGCGTGCGGGGAGCCGGGGAAGGCGGGGCAGGGAGCGGTGAACCGGGGCGCCGGGCCGGCATCGCCACGGCCGGCAGGGGCAGAAAGTGACGAAAATGGTCACCCCGCGGGCCGCCACGGTCCGGCCAATTGTGAAACTACTCGATTTTTTTAATTTAACTTATTGATTGAGTTGTATATTCGGTAGCATACTTGGTCTATCCTTAATCAGGATTCTGCAGCCGGAGCCGCGGAGGGCGACGGCCGCAACGGCGTACTCAACAAGAACCACATGCGCACACAATTCCCAGCGCTTCCGGCCGCGTGGCCGGGGGCCTTGCAGAGCTTCCCCTGGAGCCGGTGGGCTGCACGCCTGCCCCGCTGGGCGACGGTGATCCTGGTGCTGGCCGTGGCCGGCACGGCGGCCGATTTCACCTGGCTGCTGCTGACCCCGGTGGAGACACCGCAGGCCGGGCCTGCACGGCCGGCCCCGGTCCCGGGGCGGCGTCCGGCACCCGGCGCCCGTTACCGGGACGTGGCCAACCTGCACCTGTTCGGGCAGGCCACCGCGGGCCGCGCGGCGGCGCCGGCGGGGGCCGATCTCCGGGAGACCCGCCTGCGGCTGACCCTGCGCGGGGTCTTTGCCTCGGATGATCCCGAGACCTCGTACGCCATCATCGCCGACGAGCGCGGGCAGGAAGACGCCTACCAGCCGGGCGACCGGCTCCCGGGGGGAGCCCGCCTGCACGCGGTGCATGCGGACAAGGTGATCCTGGAACGCTCGGGCAAGCTGGAGAAGCTGTTGCTGCCCGAAAAACGCCTGGTCCAGGCCGCGCCGGCCGCACTGCCCGCGCGGCGGCGGCCGGGCCGGTCCGGCCCGCCGCAACCGGTGGCCGGGGGCGCGGCAGGCCAGGCCCTGCGCCAGGTCTGGCAGCAGCTGCGGTCCAATCCCCGGCAGTTCTGGAAACAGACCCGCATCGAGCCGGTCATGGGCGAGGGCGGCACCATCACGGGGTACCGCATCAATCACCGCAACAAGGCCCTCATGCGCAGCCTGGGCCTGCGGCCCACGGACGTCATCACCGCGGTCAACGGCATGCCGCTCAACGACCCCAACTCGCTGTTTCAGCTCCAGGGCCTGCTCAAGGAGCTGCAGCCGTTCACGGTGACGGTGCTGCGGGACGGGCAGGAAACCACGCTGGACGTACAGCCATGAGCCGAATGTCCCTCATCGCATTCCTGCTCGTGGCGTGGCTCGTGGCCGTGCCGGCACCGGCCGTGCGGGCGGTGGAAGCGGGAGGTTCCCAGCACACGCTCAACATCAAGGACGCGGACATCACCACCGTCATCGATGCGGTCTCGCGCATGACCGGCAAGAACTTCGTGGTGGATCCGCGGGTCAAGGGCAAGGTGACCGTGATCTCCAGCAAGCCCATGGACTCCGAGGAAATCTACCAGGTCTTCCTGTCGGTGCTCAAGGTGCACGGCTACGCCGCAGTGCCGGGCAGGAACATCATCAAGATCATCCCCGAGGTGGCGGCCAAGCAGGACGCGGTGCAGGTGGTCAACGGGGGGCACCGGGCCGAGGGCGACGAGTTCGTGACCCGGGTCATCGAGGTGCGCCACGTCCAGGCCTCGCAGTTGGTGCCCATCCTGCGCCCCCTGGTGCCCCAGCGCGGCCACCTGGCGGCGCACCCGGC